>NZ_CP113060.1:900000-1055000 GCF_026625725.1 Pseudomonas sp. SL4(2022) | reverse complement strand
CGAGCAGGTACGAAAGTAGGTCTTAGTGATCCGGTGGTTCTGTATGGAAGGGCCATCGCTCAACGGATAAAAGGTACTCCGGGGATAACAGGCTGATACCGCCCAAGAGTTCATATCGACGGCGGTGTTTGGCACCTCGATGTCGGCTCATCACATCCTGGGGCTGAAGCCGGTCCCAAGGGTATGGCTGTTCGCCATTTAAAGTGGTACGCGAGCTGGGTTTAGAACGTCGTGAGACAGTTCGGTCCCTATCTGCCGTGGACGTTTGAGATTTGAGAGGGGCTGCTCCTAGTACGAGAGGACCGGAGTGGACGAACCTCTGGTGTTCCGGTTGTCACGCCAGTGGCATTGCCGGGTAGCTATGTTCGGAAAAGATAACCGCTGAAAGCATCTAAGCGGGAAACTTGCCTCAAGATGAGATCTCACTGGAACCTTGAGTTCCCTAAAGGGCCGTCGAAGACTACGACGTTGATAGGTTGGGTGTGTAAGCGCTGTGAGGCGTTGAGCTAACCAATACTAATTGCCCGTGAGGCTTGACCATATAACACCCAAACAATTTGATGTTTGTGTGTCTCTATGAAGACTGCAACAGCCGAAAATTTGCTCAACTACAAACCAAGACATCACATACCCAATTCGGGATAGCGTCTCGCGACGATATCCCAGCTGAATCGCTTGACGACCATAGAGCATTGGAACCACCTGATCCCATCCCGAACTCAGTAGTGAAACGATGCATCGCCGATGGTAGTGTGGGGTTTCCCCATGTGAGAGTAGGTCATCGTCAAGCACCTATACCAAAACCCCCGATCGTGAAAACGGTCGGGGGTTTTACTTTTACCCGCAAAAACAAACCAGCCACTGTCGCGGCTTTGATAGGCAACATTACGGCACGTCGCTATCATGCGTGCCTCATTTGCTGGTAGGACTCGCATGCTTTCATTGTTAAGGCTCCTTCAGGACGGGCGCTTCCACTCCGGAGAAGCCCTCGGTGCTGAATTGGGTGTTAGTCGTGCTGCGGTGTGGAAGAAACTGCAGGCGCTACAAGCCGAGCTGGGTTTGTCGGTGCATAAGGTGCGTGGCCGCGGTTACCGGTTAGAGGCACCGTTGAGGTTGTTGGACGCGCAGTGCTTGAATGTCCAGGATGATGGGCCTGGTTGGCAGGCTTATGTGGTTCCTAGTCTCGACTCGACCAATGCTGAGGCGTTGCGGCTTTTGCCGTCATCGCCAGCGCTACCGTTCTATGTGTTGGCTGAGCGGCAGACTAGCGGGCGCGGTCGGCGCGGGCGCAGTTGGGTCAGTCCTTTCGGTGAAAACATCTATTACAGCCTCGTGTTGCGCATTGAGGGGGGCATGCGGCAGCTGGAAGGTATGAGCCTGGCTGTAGGGTTGGCGCTGCTGCAGGTCGTTCGCGATCACGGTGTTTCCTCTGCTGGATTGAAGTGGCCCAACGATGTGCTAGTCGGCGAGCGTAAGTTGGCCGGTATCCTGTTGGAGTTGTCCGGTGATCCGGCAGATGTTTGCCATGTGGTAATTGGCATCGGTTTGAACGTGAATATGCTGGCTGCGGAGTCCGGCACAATTGGTCAGGCCTGGACGTCTATGCGGGTTGAGTTGGGGTATCAGCTGGATCGTAATGCGTTGGTGCGTGCACTCAATCGGCAGCTGTCCCGCTACCTCGAAGTCCAGCTGGGGGATGGTTTTTCTGCGCTGCAAGATGAATGGCAGCGTAATCATCTATGGCAGTTGCGTCCTGTCGCGTTGACGGCAGGTAGCGCGCCTGTTGAAGGGGTGGTGCTTGGTGTGGATCAGTCGGGTGCCATTCGGCTGCAGGTCGAAGGTGTGGAGCGTGTTTTCAGTGGCGGCGAGCTTAGTCTGAGGTTGCGTGATGATTCTTGAGCTCGACTGCGGTAATACATTGATCAAGTGGCGCTTGCTTGATGGGGCTTCGGCTGTTGCGGGTGGTGTCGTTGACTCCGATCAGGCGCTGTTGCTGGCGGTTCGAGAGCAGGGTGCGCGGCTACGTACTTGTCGTTTGGTGAGTGTGCGCAGTGACGATGAAACGACCTCTTTAATGGCGTTGCTCGAAACTGCTTTTGCTGTTGTGTGTCTGCGTGCAGGACCGGCTACTGAGCTTGCGGGGGTGCGTAACGGCTATGAGCAGTATGAGCGCCTTGGGTCTGATCGCTGGTTGGCAGTTGTTGGGGCTTATCAGTTATCTCGACGTGGCTGCCTGGTGATTGACCTTGGTACCGCTGTCACATCTGACTTTGTCACTGCCGAGGGGCAGCATCTGGGTGGGTTTATTTGTCCTGGTTTGCCGTTGATGCGCACTCAGTTGCGTACCCATACGCGCAGAACACGCTATGACGCGGATGAGGCAGCTCAGGCGCTTAGGGGGTTTTCGCCTGGGCGTTCGACGGCAGAGGCGGTTGAGCGTGGTTGTCTATTGATGCTGCGTGGTTTTGTCAGTGGCCAGCTGGCGGCGGCAGTTGAATGTCTGGGCAATTCATTCGATGTGTTTTTGACCGGTGGCGATGCGGCTCTGGTTGTTGATGAAATTCCTGGGGCGCAGGTTGTGCCAGATCTGGTGTTTATCGGCTTGGCGATCGCTTGCCCCGTAGATTGAGGTCATGCATGCGCTGGATGTTCTTGTGGTTAGTGGTTTTGAATCTGTTTTACTACGTCTGGCACCAGCAGCAGGCACCGCTGCGGGTTACTGAGATCGCGCCGCTGAATATGGCGCAGGAGAGCAAGCGCGATATTCGATTGCTCAGTGAATCCAGCGCTCCTGCACGTCGAGATGTGGTGGCGGCGCCCGTAGCGGAGGCTGTCTGTCTGTTTTTGGGTAGCTTTGAGGTGGCTGCAGAGGCTGCTTCGGTTGAGCAGCGGTTGCTTAGTCTGGATATTCAGTCGCGTGTGCAGAGTATGGATGCTGCGGCGGGTGTCGATTACTGGGTGTATCTGCCGCCTCTGGCTTCGCGTCAGGCCTCTTTGCGGCAATTACGTGAGCTGCAGGCTCGCAAGATTGATAGCTACATCATTACCCAGGGCGATCTGGCTAATGGTATTTCCTTGGGTATCTTTCCACGCAGTGATTCCGCTGCCAGTGTCATGCAGCGTCTGCGCGATGCCGGCTACGAGCCTTCCTTGCGTGAGTTGACCCGCGCGCACCGCAGTTTCTGGGTGCGTATTGCCCCGGAAAGTCGGCGTCTGGCTGATGATGCCCTGCTGCAGCGTTTAGCTTTTGACTTCAAAGGCTTACAACATCAATTAATGCCGTGTGAAGGGGTTGCAAGTGTTCAATAGAATGCATAGAATGGCGCCCGCTTCGCAGGGTGGCGCTAACAAGTGATCTGCGAAGTTGCTGTCAAATTAGCTAACCTCAGGTTTTTTAATGAGAAATTGCTTGACAGTAGGTCGGCATCGAAACAGAATGCCGCCCCGTTTGGAGGGATTCCCGAGTGGCCAAAGGGATCAGACTGTAAATCTGACGTCATCGACTTCGAAGGTTCGAATCCTTCTCCCTCCACCAGATTTAGCGAGAGCTGCAGGCTACGCGGGTATAGTTCAGTGGTAGAACCTCAGCCTTCCAAGCTGATGATGCGGGTTCGATTCCCGCTACCCGCTCCAGCATTGCTGCTCTTGCAATGTGTTTCGCTCATGTAGCTCAGTTGGTAGAGCACACCCTTGGTAAGGGTGAGGTCAGCGGTTCAAGTCCGCTCATGAGCTCCATTTGATGAAGGCAGATATGAGAGTATCTGCCTTTGTTTTATGGCTGTGATACTTGGTCAATTCTTCTCTGGGAGGCAGTCAAAATGGCTAAAGAAAAGTTTGAGCGTAACAAGCCGCACGTCAACGTTGGTACTATCGGTCACGTTGACCACGGTAAAACCACTCTTACTGCTGCTCTGACCCGCGTCTGCTCCGAGGTATTCGGTTCGGCCAAGGTTGACTTCGACAAGATCGACAGCGCTCCAGAAGAAAAAGCTCGCGGTATCACCATCAACACCGCTCACGTTGAATACGACTCGTCTGTGCGTCACTACGCGCACGTTGACTGCCCAGGTCACGCCGACTACGTAAAAAACATGATCACCGGTGCTGCGCAGATGGACGGCGCTATCCTGGTTTGCTCGGCCGCTGATGGTCCGATGCCGCAAACTCGTGAGCACATCCTGCTGTCCCGTCAGGTGGGCGTTCCGTACATCGTTGTCTTCCTGAACAAGGCTGACATGGTTGACGACGCTGAGCTGCTGGAGCTGGTTGAAATGGAAGTGCGTGACCTGCTCAGCACTTACGATTTCCCAGGCGACGACACTCCGATCATCATCGGTTCCGCTCTGATGGCTCTGAACGGCCAAGACGACAACGAAATGGGCACCAGCGCTGTTAAGAAGCTGGTTGAAACTCTGGACAGCTACATCCCTGAGCCGGTTCGTGCAATCGACAAGCCGTTCCTGATGCCAATCGAAGACGTATTCTCGATCTCCGGTCGTGGCACCGTGGTAACTGGTCGTATCGAACGCGGTATCGTCAAGATCCAGGAAGAAATCGAAATCGTTGGTCTGCGTGATACCACCAAGACCACCTGTACCGGTGTTGAAATGTTCCGCAAGCTGCTCGATGAAGGTCGTGCTGGCGAGAACTGCGGCGTTCTGCTGCGCGGCACCAAGCGTGACGACGTAGAGCGTGGCCAGGTTCTGGTCAAGCCAGGTTCGGTTAAGCCGCACACCACCTTCACTGCAGAAGTGTATGTGTTGAGCAAAGAAGAAGGCGGTCGTCATACTCCGTTCTTCAAAGGCTACCGTCCTCAGTTCTACTTCCGTACTACTGACGTAACTGGTAACTGCGAACTGCCGGAAGGCGTTGAGATGGTAATGCCAGGTGACAACATCCAGATGACTGTCACTCTGATCAAAACCATCGCAATGGAAGAAGGTCTGCGTTTCGCCATTCGTGAAGGCGGTCGTACCGTCGGCGCCGGCGTAGTTGCAAAGATCATCGCTTAATCGATTGATCTGCTTTGTTCGGGCCGGCATAATGGTCGGCCTGATTCTGTTTTAGGTCAGTAGCTCAATTGGCAGAGCGACGGTCTCCAAAACCGTAGGTTGGGGGTTCGATTCCCTCCTGACCTGCCATTTTCCTAGAATTTGGCGCGTCTTTTTACAGGATATTAGTAGATGAATGTTAAGGCTGAGGCCAAAGAATCCCGCTTTGATCTGCTTAAGTGGCTGGCTGTTGCTGCTCTGGTGGTTGCTGGCGTGGTTGGTAATCAGTATTTCTCTGCTGAGCCAATTCTGTATCGTGTTCTAGCCCTGCTGGTTATTGCTGTGGTGGCTGGTATGATTGCGCTGCAAACCTCGAAGGGTCAAGCATTCTGGGTGCTGGCAAAAGAAGCTCGCGTTGAAATTCGTAAGGTCGTTTGGCCAACTCGCCAGGAAACCACGCAGACAACTCTGATTGTTGTTGCTGTTGTTTTGGTGATGGCGTTGCTGTTGTGGGGGCTTGATTCCCTGCTTGGTTGGATTGTTTCGTTGATTGTCGGTTAAAGGTGTCCCGTGGCTAAGCGTTGGTACGTTGTGCATGCTTACTCGGGTTACGAGAAGCATGTTATGCGCTCGCTGATCGAGCGCGTTAAGCTTGCTGGTATGGAAGACGTTTTTGGTGAAATTCTGGTCCCTACCGAAGAAGTGGTAGAGATGCGTAATGGCCAGAAGCGTAAGAGCGAGCGTAAGTTCTTTCCAGGCTATGTTCTGGTGCAGATGGAAATGAGCGAGGCGACTTGGCACTTAATCAAGGACACCCCTCGCGTCATGGGCTTTATCGGTGGGACGGCTGACAAGCCTGCGCCTATTACCGAGAAAGAGGCTGATGCAATTCTGCGTCGTGTTGCTGATAGCGGCGACAAGCCTAAGCCAAAAACACTGTTTGAGCCCGGTGAGATGGTGCGCGTGACTGACGGTCCGTTTGCCGATTTCAGTGGTGTGGTTGAAGAAGTGAACTACGAGAAGAGCCGAATTCAGGTTGCAGTGACCATCTTTGGTCGCTCTACGCCGGTCGAGCTGGAGTTTAGTCAGGTCGAAAAGGCATAACTGACACAAGCATCCCTTACCCCGCAGCCCTGGGCTGCGGGGTTTTGTCGTCACTGGGATAAATAGGCAATAACTGGGGAGCCGTAAGGCGCTAGAACCCAAAACTGGAGTAACTCATGGCTAAGAAAATTACGGCTTATATCAAGCTGCAAGTAAAGGCTGCACAAGCCAATCCGTCGCCACCCGTCGGTCCGGCTCTCGGTCAGCATGGCGTGAACATCATGGAGTTCTGCAAGGCGTTCAACGCCCGTACCCAGGGCATGGAACCTGGTCTGCCGACTCCTGTGATCATCACCGTTTACAGCGACCGTAGCTTCACCTTTGAAACCAAAAGCACCCCGGCTTCAGTTCTGCTGAAGAAGGCTGCTGGCCTGACCAGCGGTTCGGCTCGTCCGAACAGCGTCAAGGTTGGTACTGTCACTCGTGCTCAGCTGGAAGAGATCGCCAAAACCAAGCAGGCTGATCTGACTGCCGCTGATATGGACGCAGCTGTGCGTACTATCGCCGGCTCCGCTCGTAGCATGGGCCTCAACGTGGAGGGTGTGTAATGGCTAAGTTGACCAAGCGTCAAAAGGCAATCGCTGAGAAGGTTGAAGCTGGTAAGGCTTACAACTTCGTTGAAGCGGCCGCTCTGCTGGCTGAGCTGTCGGCAGTCAAGTTTTCTGAGTCTGTAGATATTGCCGTCAACCTTGGTGTTGACCCGCGTAAATCCGACCAGGTTGTTCGTGGTGCAACCGTTCTGCCGAACGGCTCGGGTAAAAGCGTTCGCGTAGCCGTGTTCACCCAGGGGCCTGCTGCTGAAGCTGCTCTGGCTGCCGGCGCTGACCGCGTTGGCATGGACGATCTGGCTGCTGAAATGAAGGGCGGCGACCTGAACTATGACGTAGTAATTGCCTCCCCGGATGCGATGCGCGTTGTGGGTCAGTTGGGTCAAGTGCTCGGCCCTCGTGGTCTGATGCCTAACCCGAAAGTCGGTACCGTGACTCCTGACGTGGCTACCGCGGTGAAGAATGCCAAGGCTGGTCAAGTACGCTTCCGTACTGACAAGAACGGCATTATCCACGGTTCCGTCGGTAAGGTCGGTTTTGATGCCGAGAAACTGAAGCAGAACGTTGAAGCCCTGATCTCTGATCTCAAGCGTCTGAAGCCGTCGACCTCGAAAGGTGTCTACGTGAAGCGCGTTACCCTGAGCACCACTATGGGCCCAGGTCTGATCATCGACCAGAGCTCGCTGGACGCGTAATAAATGAAGCGGTGCAGTGATTGCGCCGTTTTGAAGGTTTGGGGTCCCTGCTTTGCGGGGGCTATCCAAGACCGTAGGTGGCGAAAGCCTTAAACCAACAGCCTACGCAGATGGTGCTCCCGATTCTTACCGAATCAGACACCAAAACGACATCCACCTTCGGGCGGATGAAACGGTAACAAGCAGGAGTTAAACCCGTGGCAATTAAACTCGAAGACAAGAAGGCCATCGTCGCTGAAGTCAACGAGGCTGCCAAAGGTGCCCTGTCCGCTGTCGTGGCTGATGCCCGCGGTGTGACAGTAGGCGCTATGACCGGACTCCGTAAAGAGGCCCGCGAAGCTGGCGTATACGTACGTGTTGTACGTAATACCCTGCTCAAGCGCGCCGTTGAAGGCACCGAGTACTCGGTTCTCAACGACGTGTTCAAAGGCCCGACCCTGATTGCATTCTCCAAGGAACATCCGGGCGCTGCTGCTCGTATTTTCAAAGAGTTTGCCAAGGGTCAGGACAAGTTCGAGATCAAGGCAGCTGCGTTCGAGGGCAAGTTCCTCGCAGCAAACGAGATCGATGTGTTGGCTTCGCTGCCAACTCGCGACGAAGCTATTGCACGACTGATGAGCGTGATTCAAGGCGCCACCAGCAAGCTGGCTCGTACTCTGGCGGCCATTCGCGACCAGAAAGAAGCTTCCGCTGCCTAAGGCTGCGTGGTTCCTTTCAAAATCATATGTTTAATTTGATGGCTGCGTAGGCTGTCACCCCAATACAGGATTTAAAGTCATGTCTCTGACTAACGAACAAATCATCGAAGCAATCGGCCAGAAAACCGTTCTGGAAGTTGTTGAACTGATCAAAGCAATGGAAGAAACCTTCGGTGTTACCGCTGCTGTTGCCGCTGCTGGCCCAGCTGTTGCTGCCGCTGTTGTTGAAGAGCAAACCGAGTTCAACGTTATCCTGGCCGACGCTGGCGAGAAGAAAGTTAACGTGATCAAGGCTGTTCGTGAACTGACCGGTCTGGGCCTGAAAGAAGCCAAGGCTGTAGTTGACGGCGCTCCAGGCATGGTTCTGGAAGGTGTTGCTAAAGACGCTGCTGAAAAAGCCAAAGCTGCTTTGGAAGAAGCTGGCGCCAAAGTCGAGCTCAAGTAAGCGACGACCTTGCGTCTACAGCCCAAGCGTTGAGCGAAAGGCTGATGGCTGGTGGCTTTTGCCACCGGCCTTTTTCCGTTCTAGGTCGGCGAATCATTGGCTGGCCTGGGGTGCGAAAATCCCGCCCGAGGTGGCGGTGCAAACCTAGGGTTTGCAAGAGTTTCTGGCAACTCCCGTCGGAGCGGCCAAATAAGCAGGTGACCAAGCTGGGGAACGCTGATGGCTTACTCATATACTGAGAAAAAACGTATCCGCAAGGACTTTAGCAAGTTGCCGGATGTCATGGATGTGCCTTATCTCCTGGCCATCCAGCTGGATTCGTATCGCGAATTCCTGCAGGCAGGGGCGACCAAGGACCAGTTCCGCGACATTGGCCTGCATGCGGCCTTCAAGTCTGTTTTCCCGATTATCAGCTATTCCGGCAATGCTGCTCTGGAGTATGTCGGTTATCGCCTGGGCGAGCCGGCTTTTGATGTCAAAGAATGCGTACTGCGTGGCGTTACTTTCGCCGTGCCGCTGCGAGTCAAAGTCCGTCTGATCATTTTCGACAAAGAATCGTCAAACAAAGCGATCAAGGACATCAAAGAGCAAGAAGTGTACATGGGCGAAATTCCGCTCATGACCGAAAACGGTACCTTCGTTATCAACGGTACCGAGCGTGTTATCGTGTCCCAGCTGCACCGCTCCCCGGGTGTGTTCTTCGACCACGACCGTGGCAAGACCCACAGCTCGGGCAAGCTGCTGTACTCGGCTCGCATCATTCCTTACCGCGGCTCCTGGCTGGACTTCGAGTTCGACCCGAAAGATGCGGTATTCGTACGTATCGATCGTCGTCGCAAACTCCCCGCGTCCGTGCTGTTGCGCGCGCTGGGTTACAGCACTGAAGAGGTGCTGGACGCCTTCTACGCGACCAACGTTTTCCACGTTAAGGGCGAATCGCTCAACCTGGAACTGGTTCCGCAGCGTCTGCGTGGTGAAATTGCTGTCCTCGACATCAGGGACGACAAGGGCAAGGTCATTGTTGAGCAGGGCCGCCGGATTACCGCGCGCCACATCAACCAGTTGGACAAGGCTGGCATCAAAGAGCTGGAAGTGCCGATCGACTACCTGATCGGTCGCACCTCGGCCAAGGCCATTGTGCACCCGGCTACCGGCGAGATCATTGCCGAATGCAACACCGAGCTGAACGTCGAGATCCTGGCCAAAGTGGTCAAGGCTCAGGTTGTGCGCATCGAAACGCTGTACACCAACGACATCGATTGCGGTCCGTTTATCTCCGATACCCTGAAGATCGACAGCACCACCAATCAGTTGGAAGCGCTGGTCGAGATCTATCGCATGATGCGCCCTGGCGAGCCGCCAACCAAGGATGCTGCCGAGACCCTGTTCAACAACCTGTTCTTCAGCGCCGAGCGTTACGACCTGTCGGCCGTCGGTCGCATGAAGTTCAATCGTCGTATCGGTCGCACCGAGATCGAAGGTTCGGGCGTGCTGAGCAAGGAAGATATCGTCGAGGTGCTCAAGACCCTCGTTGATATCCGTAACGGTAAAGGCATCGTCGACGACATCGACCACCTGGGTAACCGCCGTGTTCGCTGCGTTGGCGAAATGGCCGAGAACCAGTTCCGCGTTGGCCTGGTACGTGTTGAGCGTGCGGTCAAAGAGCGTCTGTCGATGGCCGAAAGCGAAGGCCTGATGCCGCAAGACCTGATCAACGCCAAGCCGGTTGCGGCAGCGGTGAAAGAGTTCTTCGGCTCCAGCCAGCTCTCGCAGTTTATGGACCAGAACAACCCGCTCTCCGAGATCACTCACAAGCGCCGTGTTTCGGCTCTTGGCCCAGGTGGTCTGACCCGCGAGCGCGCCGGCTTCGAAGTCCGTGACGTACACCCGACCCACTACGGCCGTGTGTGCCCGATCGAGACCCCTGAAGGCCCGAACATCGGTCTGATCAACTCCCTGGCGGCCTATGCCCGCACCAACCAGTACGGCTTCCTGGAAAGCCCGTACCGTGTGGTGAAGGATACCCTGGTCACCGACGAGATCGTGTTCCTGTCCGCCATCGAAGAGGCCGATCACGTGATCGCCCAGGCTTCGGCGACCATGAACGACAAAGGTCAGCTGGTCGATGAGCTGGTGGCCGTACGTCACCTCAACGAATTCACCGTCAAGGCGCCGGAAGACGTCACCCTGATGGACGTTTCGCCGAAGCAGGTAGTCTCGGTTGCCGCCTCGCTGATTCCGTTCCTCGAGCACGACGACGCCAACCGTGCGTTGATGGGTTCGAACATGCAGCGTCAGGCTGTACCGACTCTGCGCGCCGACAAGCCGCTGGTAGGTACCGGCATGGAGCGCAACGTCGCCCGTGACTCCGGTGTGTGCGTCGTGGCGCGTCGTGGCGGTGTGATCGACTCCGTCGACGCCAGCCGTATCGTGGTTCGCGTTAATGATGACGAAGTAGAAACTGGCGAAGCCGGTGTCGACATCTACAACCTGACCAAGTACACCCGCTCCAACCAGAACACCTGCATCAACCAGCGTCCGCTGGTCAGCAAAGGTGACAAGGTTGAACGCAGCGACATCCTGGCTGATGGCCCGTCCACCGATATGGGTGAGCTGGCGTTGGGTCAGAACATGCGCGTGGCGTTCATGCCGTGGAACGGTTTCAACTTCGAAGACTCCATCTGCCTCTCCGAGCGCGTGGTGCAAGAAGACCGCTTCACCACGATCCACATTCAGGAACTGACCTGTGTGGCGCGTGATACCAAGCTTGGCTCGGAAGAAATCACCTCCGACATCCCGAACGTGGGTGAGTCTGCGCTGAACAAGCTGGACGAAGCCGGTATCGTTTACGTGGGTGCTGAAGTCGGCCCAGGCGACATTCTGGTTGGTAAAGTCACGCCGAAAGGCGAAACCCAGCTGACTCCAGAAGAGAAGCTGCTGCGTGCGATCTTCGGTGAGAAGGCGTCTGACGTTAAAGACACCTCCCTGCGCGTGCCGACTGGCACCAAAGGTACCGTTATCGACGTGCAGGTCTTTACCCGTGACGGCGTTGAGCGCGATGCGCGCGCCCTGTCGATCGAGAAGAGCCAGCTCGACGAGATCCGCAAGGACCTGAACGAAGAGTTCCGTATCGTTGAAGGCGCAACCTTTGAGCGTCTGCGAGCGGCGCTGGTTGGCAAGAAAGCCGAAGGCGGCGCTGGTCTGAAGAAGGGTGCGGAAGTCACCGACGAGTTCCTCGACGGCCTTGAGCGCGGTCAGTGGTTCAAGCTGCGCATGGCTGACGATGCCCTGAACGAGCAGTTGGAAAAGGCCCAGGCCTATATCTCCGACCGCCGTCAGCTGCTCGACGACAAGTTCGAAGACAAGAAGCGCAAGTTGCAACAGGGCGATGACCTGGCGCCGGGTGTGCTGAAGATCGTCAAGGTTTACCTGGCCATCCGCCGTCGCATCCAGCCGGGTGACAAGATGGCCGGTCGTCACGGTAACAAGGGTGTGGTCTCGGTGATCATGCCGGTTGAAGACATGCCACACGACGTCAACGGTACGCCGGTGGACATCGTTCTCAACCCGCTGGGCGTACCGTCGCGTATGAACGTCGGTCAGATTCTCGAAACCCACCTGGGCCTCGCGGCCAAAGGTCTGGGCGAGAAGATCAACCGCATGCTCGAAGAACAGCGCAAGGTCGCCGAGCTGCGCAAGTTCCTGCAGCAGATCTACAACGAGATCGGTGGCCGTCAGGAAAGTCTGGACGAACTGAGCGATCAGGAAATCCTGAAACTGGCGCACAACCTCAAAGGTGGCGTGCCAATGGCCACCCCGGTGTTCGATGGTGCCAAGGAAAGCGAAATCAAGGCCATGCTGAAACTGGCAGACCTGCCAGAAAGCGGCCAGATGCGCCTGATCGACGGTCGTACCGGCAACCAGTTCGAGCGTCCGACCACTGTTGGCTACATGTACATGCTGAAACTGAACCACCTGGTGGACGACAAGATGCACGCGCGTTCCACGGGTTCCTACAGCCTGGTTACCCAGCAGCCGCTGGGTGGTAAGGCGCAGTTCGGTGGTCAGCGCTTCGGTGAGATGGAGGTCTGGGCACTGGAAGCTTACGGCGCCGCCTACACCCTGCAGGAAATGCTGACCGTGAAGTCGGACGACGTGAACGGCCGTACCAAGATGTACAAAAACATCGTGGACGGTGATCACCGTATGGAGCCGGGCATGCCCGAGTCCTTCAACGTACTGATCAAAGAGATCCGTTCGCTGGGTATCGACATCGATCTGGAAACCGAATAACACGTGACGCGAATCGAGAGCGGGGCTGCACAGCCCGCTCTCTGCTCCGCCAGGAGGAAAGGCCTTGAAAGACCTACTGAATTTGCTGAAAAACCAGGGTCAAGTCGAAGAGTTCGATGCCATTCGCATCGGCCTTGCTTCGCCTGAGATGATCCGCTCGTGGTCGTTCGGTGAAGTTAAAAAGCCGGAAACCATCAACTACCGTACGTTCAAGCCCGAGCGTGACGGCCTGTTCTGCGCCAAGATCTTTGGCCCAGTCAAGGATTACGAGTGCCTGTGCGGTAAGTACAAGCGCTTGAAACATCGCGGTGTGATCTGCGAGAAGTGCGGCGTTGAAGTGGCCCTGGCCAAGGTTCGTCGTGAGCGCATGGCGCACATCGAACTGGCGTCGCCGGTTGCCCACATCTGGTTCTTGAAATCGCTGCCGAGCCGTATCGGTTTGCTGATGGACATGACCCTGCGTGATATCGAACGCGTGCTCTACTTCGAGAGCTATGTGGTGATCGATCCGGGCATGACCACCCTGGAGAAAGGCCAGCTGCTGAACGACGAGCAGTACTTCGAAGCCCTCGAAGAGTTCGGTGATGACTTCGACGCTCGCATGGGCGCTGAAGCCGTTCGCGAACTGCTGCACGCGATCGACCTGGAGCACGAGATTGGCCGTCTGCGCGAAGAAATTCCGCAAACCAACTCGGAAACCAAGATCAAGAAGCTGTCCAAGCGTCTGAAGCTGATGGAAGCGTTCCTCGGTTCGGGCAACCTGCCTGAGTGGATGGTGTTGACCGTTCTGCCGGTTCTGCCGCCAGACCTGCGTCCGCTGGTTCCGCTCGACGGTGGCCGCTTCGCGACTTCGGATCTGAACGATCTGTATCGCCGCGTGATCAACCGTAACAACCGCCTCAAGCGCCTGCTCGATCTGTCCGCACCGGACATCATCGTGCGCAACGAAAAGCGCATGCTGCAGGAAGCGGTTGACGCCCTGCTCGACAACGGCCGTCGCGGTCGCGCCATCACCGGCTCGAACAAGCGTCCGCTGAAGTCGCTGGCCGACATGATCAAGGGTAAGCAAGGTCGCTTCCGTCAGAACTTGCTCGGTAAGCGCGTGGACTACTCCGGTCGTTCCGTGATTACCGTGGGCCCGACTCTGCGTCTGCACCAGTGCGGTCTGCCGAAGAAGATGGCCCTCGAGCTGTTCAAACCGTTCATCTTCGGCAAGCTGGAAATGCGTGGTCTGGCGACCACCATCAAGGCGGCCAAGAAGATGGTCGAGCGCGAGCTGCCAGAGGTGTGGGACGTTCTCGCCGAAGTGATTCGCGAACACCCCGTACTCCTCAACCGTGCACCAACCCTTCACCGTCTGGGCATCCAGGCGTTTGAACCGGTTCTGATCGAAGGTAAAGCGATTCAGCTGCACCCGTTGGTCTGCGCCGCGTACAACGCCGACTTCGACGGTGACCAGATGGCCGTGCACGTTCCGCTGACGCTGGAAGCCCAGCTGGAAGCGCGCGCACTGATGATGTCGACCAACAACATCCTGTCGCCTGCCAACGGTGAGCCAATCATCGTTCCTTCGCAGGACGTGGTACTGGGTCTGTATTACATGACCCGCGAAGCGATCAATGCCAAAGGCGAAGGCCGCGTATTCGCTGACCTGCAGGAAGTTGACCGGGTGTTCCGTGGTGGTGAAGCCTCGCTGCATGCTCGCGTAAAAGTGCGCATCAACGAAACCATCAAGGAAAAAGACGGTTCGATCACCAAGAACACCCGCATCGTCGACACCACTGTCGGCCGTGCGCTGCTGTTCCAGATCGTACCGGCCGGCCTGTCGTATGACGTGGTCAACCAGTCGATGAAGAAGAAGGCGATCTCCAAGCTGATCAACCAGTGCTACCGCACCGTTGGCTTGAAAGACACCGTGATCTTCGCTGACCAGCTGATGTACACCGGTTTTGCCTACTCGACCATCTCGGGTGTGTCGATCGGCGTGAACGACTTCGTTATCCCGGATGAGAAGGCGCGCATCATTGACGCCGCCACCGAGGAAGTTAAAGAGATCGAATCGCAGTACGCCTCCGGCCTGGTGACCCAGGGCGAGAAGTACAACAAGGTGATCGACCTCTGGTCCAAGGCCAACGACGAAGTGTCCAAAGCGATGATGGCCAACCTCTCGAAAGAGAAAGTGGTCGACCGTGAAGGCAAGACCGTTGAGCAAGAGTCGTTCAACTCGATGTACATGATGGCTGACTCCGGTGCGCGTGGTAGCGCCGCTCAGATCCGTCAGCTGGCCGGTATGCGTGGTCTGATGGCCAAGCCGGACGGCTCGATCATCGAGACGCCGATCACCGCGAACTTCCGCGAAGGTCTGTCGGTTCTGCAGTACTTCATCTCCACTCACGGTGCGCGTAAAGGTCTCGCGGATACCGCCTTGAAAACGGCGAACTCCGGTTACCTGACCCGTCGTCTGGTTGACGTGGCGCAAGACCTGGTGGTGACTGCAATCGATTGCGGCACCGAGCATGGTCTGCTGATGACGCCGCACATTGAAGGCGGTGACGTGGTTGAGCCGCTGGGTGAGCGCGTACTGGGTCGAGTGATCGCCAAGGACGTGTTCAAGCCGGGCACTGACGATGTGATCGTGCCGGCTGGTACTCTGGTTGACGAGCAGTGGGTCGAGTTCATTGAGCTGAACAGCATCGACGAAGTGATCGTACGTTCGCCAATCACCTGTGAAACCCGTTATGGCATCTGCGCCAAGTGCTACGGTCGCGACCTGGCACGTGGTCACCAGATCAACATCGGTGAAGCGGTCGGCGTTATTGCTGCCCAGTCCATCGGTGAACCGGGCACCCAGCTGACCATGCGTACGTTCCACATCGGTGGTGCGGCCAGCCGGACCTCGGCTGCTGACAGCGTACAAGTGAAGAATGGTGGTGCGGTCCGTCTGCACAACCTCAAGCACGTCGAGCGTCTGGACGGCAACCTGGTCGCGGTATCGCGTTCCGGTGAGCTGGCGATTGCCGACGAGTTCGGTCGTGAGCGTGAGCGCTACAAACTGCCGTACGGCGCCGTGATTTCGGTGAAGGAAGGTGACAAGGTCGACGCTGGCGCTATCGTGGCCAAGTGGGACCCGCACACCCACCCGATCGTCACCGAGATGAAAGGTACCGTGACCTATGTGGGCATGGAAGAAGGCATCACCATCAAGCGCCAGACCGACGAACTGACCGGTCTGACCAACATCGAAGTCCTCGATCCGAAGGATCGTCCGGCTGCCGGCAAGGATATTCGCCCTGCCGTTAAGATGGTGGGTGAAGATGGTAAGGATCTGCTGCTGCCGGGTACCGATGTGCCGGCTCAGTACTTCCTGCCGGCTAACGCCCTGGTGGGTGTGGCGAACGGTGCTCAGGTGGGCGTGGGTGATGTTATTGCTCGTATCCCGCAAGAGACCTCGAAGACCCGTGACATCACCGGTGGTCTGCCGCGTGTTGCTGACCTGTTCGAAGCGCGTCGCCCGAAAGAAGCGTCGATCCTCGCAGAAATCAGCGGCACCATCTCGTTCGGTAAGGAAACCAAAGGCAAGCGTCGTCTGGTTATCACGCCGACCGATGGCAGTGATCCATACGAAGAGCTGATTCCGAAGTGGCGTCACCTGAACGTGTTCGAAGGCGAACAGGTTAACAAGGGTGAAGTTATCTCCGACGGTCCGAGCGATCCACACGACATCCTGCGTCTGCTGGGCGTCAGTGCGCTGGCCAAGTACATCGTCAACGAGATCCAAGACGTTTACCGCCTGCAGGGCGTGAAGATCAACGACAAGCACATCGAGACCATCCTGCGGCAGATGCTGCGCAAGGTCGAAGTGGCTGAGTCGGGTGATTCCACCTTCATCAAGGGCGACCAGATGGAGCTGACCGCGGTACTGGGTGAAAACGAGCGTCTGGCTGCAGAAGACAAGTTCGTGGCCAAGTACACTCGCGTGCTGCTGGGTATCACTAAGGCGTCGTTGTCCACCGAGTCGTTCATCTCGGCGGCCTCCTTCCAGGAAACCACTCGCGTTCTCACCGAGGCGGCGGTTACTGGCAAGCGCGACTACCTGCGTGGTCTGAAAGAAAACGTGGTCGTGGGTCGTCTGATCCCGGCCGGTACCGGTCTGGCTTATCACAGCGAACGCAAGCGTAAGCGTGAAGCGGCCCAGCCGGTACGTGTCAGCGCCAGTGAAGTGGAAGCCGCACTGACCGAAGCGCTGAACTCCAGCGGTAATTGAGTGCAAAGCCCCGCTACTCCGGTAGCGGGGCTTTGCCTTGACTGGGGCGGTGAGTCTCTTTAGACTCATGCACCCCTAAATTTGGCAGGGCACGTGCTCTGCCATTTTGCTTAGTAGGGCAATAGCGTCGCAAGACAACAGTGGAGCTTAAGATGGCAACTATCAACCAGCTGGTACGTCAGCCGCGTAAGCGTATCGTCGAGAAATCCGACGTACCTGCGCTGCAGAACTGCCCGCAGCGTCGTGGTGTGTGCACTCGCGTGTATACCACTACGCCGAAAAAACCTAACTCGGCACTGCGTAAAGTTTGCCGTGTACGCCTGACCAACGGTTTCGAGGTTTCCTCGTACATCGGCGGTGAAGGCCACAACCTGCAAGAGCACAGCGTCGTTCTGATTCGTGGCGGCCGTGTAAAAGACTTGCCAGGTGTGCGTTACCACACCGTGCGCGGTTCGCTGGATACCTCCGGCGTTAAAGACCGTAAGCAGGGTCGTTCGAAGTACGGTACCAAGCGTCCGAAGTAATCGGCGCTCTGTACTGAATTGCGAGTTTCTATTTTTCTGAGTCGATAAGAGTAAGGTCGGGCATCCACCTCAGGGTGCAGTCCCGGGCTAACCTGAAGACCGTTTGAGGGCTTATCAAATGCCAAGACGTCGTGTAGCAGCCAAGCGCGAAGTGCTTGACGATCCAAAATACGGAAGCCAAATCCTGGCCAAGTTCATGAACCACGTAATGGAAAGCGGCAAGAAAGCCGTTGCCGAGCGTATTGTTTATGGCGCCCTGGATAAGGTTAAAGAGCGTAAGAACAGCGATCCCCTGGAAATCTTCGAGAAAGCTCTCGACGCCATCGCTCCGCTGGTCGAAGTGAAGTCGCGCCGTGTAGGTGGTGCTACTTACCAGGTTCCGGTCGAAGTTCGCCCGTCCCGTCGTAATGCTCTTGCCATGCGCTGGCTGGTAGATTTCGCCCGTAAGCGTGGCGAGAAGTCTATGGCTCTGCGTTTGGCTGGTGAATTGCTGGATGCCGCTGAAGGCAAAGGTGCTGCAGTTAAGAAGCGTGAAGACGTGCACCGCATGGCAGAGGCCAACAAGGCTTTCTCGCACTACCGCTTCTAATTATCGCGCTTCTAAATTTGCGAGGGCTTTATGGCTCGTACTACACCGATTAACCGTTACCGTAACATCGGTATCGTGGCTCACGTGGACGCGGGTAAAACCACGACCACCGAGCGTGTGCTTTTCTATACTGGCAAAAGCCACAAGATGGGCGAGGTGCATGACGGCGCCGCGACCACAGACTGGATGGTGCAGGAGCAGGAGCGTGGTATTACCATTACGTCTGCTGCCATTACCGCCTTCTGGAAAGGTTCCGAGAAGCAGTACAAAGATGAGCATCGCTTCAACGTAATCGATACCCCCGGCCACGTTGACTTCACCATTGAAGTTGAGCGTTCGCTGCGTGTACTCGACGGCGCGGTGGTTGTGTTCTGTGGTACTTCGGGCGTTGAGCCGCAGTCGGAAACCGTATGGCGTCAGGCCAACAAGTACGGCGTTCCGCGTCTTGTTTACGTCAACAAGATGGACCGTGCCGGTGCTGACTTCCTGCGCGTGATCGGTCAGATCAAGCAGCGTCTGGGCCACA
Source organism: Pseudomonas sp. SL4(2022) (assembly GCF_026625725.1). NCBI lineage: Bacteria > Pseudomonadati > Pseudomonadota > Gammaproteobacteria > Pseudomonadales > Pseudomonadaceae > Pseudomonas > Pseudomonas sp. SL4(2022). The sequence goes on along the minus strand of NZ_CP113060.1, from coordinate 1,036,323 downwards.
CTCCGGTGCCGATTCAGTTGGCCATCGGCTCTGAAGACAACTTCCAAGGTCAGATCGATCTGATCAACATGCAAGCTGTCTACTGGAACGATGCTGACAAGGGCATGGTTCCTGTGCGCAAGGACATTCCGGCAGAACTGCTGGAAGAGGCCGAGAAGTGGCGCAGCAACATGGTTGAGGCTGCGGCTGAAGCCAACGAAGAGCTGATGAACAAATACCTGGAAGGCGAAGAGCTTACCGTTGCTGAGATCAAGTCGGCTCTGCGTCAGCGTACTATCGCTGGCGAAATCGTTCTGGCTGTTTGCGGTTCTTCCTTCAAGAACAAGGGTGTTCCCCTGGTTCTCGACGCCGTTATCGACTTCCTGCCTGCCCCTACCGACATTCCTGCTATCAAGGGTTCCAACCCGGATAACGAGGAAGAGGAAATGGAGCGCCATGCAAGTGATGACGAGCCGTTCGCGGCGCTGGCGTTCAAGATCGCTACCGACCCATTCGTGGGTACCTTGACCTTCGTTCGTGTTTACTCGGGCGTGTTGGCCTCCGGCGACGGCGTGATCAACTCGGTTAAAGGCAAAAAAGAGCGCGTGGGTCGTATGGTGCAAATGCACGCAAACGCCCGCGAAGAGATCAAGGAAGTGCGCGCTGGTGACATCGCGGCCTTGATCGGCATGAAGGACGTCACCACGGGTGAGACTCTGTGCAACGCTGACAAGCCAATCATCCTGGTTCGCATGGACTTCCCGGAGCCGGTTATCTCGGTTGCCGTAGAGCCTAAGACCAAGGACGACCAGGAAAAAATGGGTATCGCACTGGGCAAGCTTGCTCAGGAAGACCCGTCTTTCCGCGTCAAAACAGATGAAGAGACGGGTCAGACGATCATCTCCGGTATGGGCGAGTTGCACCTGGACATCCTGGTCGACCGCATGCGCCGCGAGTTCAACGTCGAAGCCAACATCGGTAAGCCTCAGGTTTCTTATCGTGAGCGCATCACGAAGAGCTGTGAAATCGAAGGCAAGTTCGTTCGTCAGTCCGGTGGTCGTGGTCAGTTCGGTCACTGCTGGGTTCGCTTTGCACCTGCTGACGAAGGTCAGGAAGGTCTGCAGTTCCTGAACGAAGTCGTGGGTGGTGTGATTCCGAAGGAATACATCCCGGCGATCCAGAAGGGTATCGAAGAGCAGATGAAGAACGGCGTTGTTGCCGGTTATCCGCTGATCGGCCTGAAGGCTACCGTGTTCGATGGTTCCTACCACGACGTCGACTCCAACGAGATGGCGTTCAAGGTGGCTGCTTCCATGGCGACCAAGCAGCTGGCCCAGAAGGGTGGTGGTGAGTTGCTCGAGCCGATCATGGCGGTAGAAGTTGTTACCCCAGAAGACTACATGGGTGATGTGATGGGCGACCTTAACCGTCGTCGTGGCATGATCCTGGGTATGGAAGACACGATCTCCGGCAAGGTGATTCGTGCTGAAGTTCCGCTGGGTGAGATGTTCGGTTATGCGACCGACGTCCGTTCCATGTCTCAGGGTCGCGCAAGCTACTCCATGGAATTCAAAAAATACAATACGGCTCCGTCGCACATCGTCGAGTCGGTAACCAAAAAACAAGGCTGATTCAGCCCCTTTAAGCTAGGAGTTAATTGTCGTGGCTAAAGAAAAATTTGAACGTAACAAACCGCACGTCAACGTTGGCACTATCGGTCACGTTGACCACGGTAAAACCACTCTTACTGCTGCTCTGACCCGCGTCTGCTCCGAAGTATTCGGTTCGGCCAAGGTTGACTTCGACAAGATCGACAGCGCTCCAGAAGAAAAAGCTCGCGGTATCACCATCAACACCGCTCACGTTGAATACGACTCGTCTGTGCGTCACTACGCACACGTTGACTGCCCAGGTCACGCCGACTACGTAAAAAACATGATCACCGGTGCTGCGCAGATGGACGGCGCTATCCTGGTTTGCTCGGCCGCTGATGGTCCGATGCCGCAAACTCGTGAGCACATCCTGCTGTCCCGTCAGGTGGGCGTTCCGTACATCGTTGTCTTCCTGAACAAGGCTGACATGGTTGACGACGCTGAGCTGCTGGAGCTGGTTGAAATGGAAGTGCGTGACCTGCTCAGCACTTACGATTTCCCAGGCGACGACACTCCGATCATCATCGGTTCCGCTCTGATGGCTCTGAACGGCCAAGACGACAACGAAATGGGCACCAGCGCTGTTAAGAAGCTGGTTGAAACTCTGGACAGCTACATCCCTGAGCCGGTTCGTGCAATCGACAAGCCGTTCCTGATGCCAATCGAAGACGTATTCTCGATCTCCGGTCGTGGCACCGTGGTAACTGGTCGTATCGAGCGCGGTATCGTCAAGATCCAGGAAGAAATCGAAATCGTTGGTCTGCGTGATACCACCAAGACCACCTGTACCGGTGTTGAAATGTTCCGCAAGCTGCTCGACGAAGGTCGTGCTGGCGAGAACTGCGGCGTTCTGCTGCGCGGCACCAAGCGTGACGACGTAGAGCGTGGCCAGGTTCTGGTCAAGCCAGGTTCGGTTAAGCCGCACACCACCTTCACTGCAGAAGTGTATGTGTTGAGCAAAGAAGAAGGCGGTCGTCATACTCCGTTCTTCAAAGGCTACCGTCCTCAGTTCTACTTCCGTACTACTGACGTAACTGGTAACTGCGAGCTGCCGGAAGGCGTTGAGATGGTAATGCCAGGTGACAACATCCAGATGACTGTCACTCTGATCAAAACCATCGCAATGGAAGAAGGTCTGCGTTTCGCCATTCGTGAAGGCGGTCGTACCGTCGGCGCCGGCGTCGTAGCCAAAATCATCGCGTAAGTGATGGTTTGAGAAAAAGCCCCCGCTTGCGGGGGCTTTTTTATTGGGTTGACACCTGCTAGGGGCGTCTATAGAATCACGCCTCCTTTTAACGGGCGTATTGCGTCCGTTGGGAATAGCAGCTTGGAATCTGAGGTCAAAATGCAAAACCAACAAATCCGTATTCGGTTGAAGGCTTTTGACCATCGCCTGATCGATCAATCAACCCAGGAAATCGTGGAAACCGCGAAACGTACTGGTGCTCAGGTGCGTGGTCCTATTCCTCTGCCTACCCGCAAAGAGCGGTTCACCGTGCTGACCTCGCCTCACGTCAACAAAGACGCGCGTGATCAGTTCGAGATCCGTACTCATAAGCGTGTTCTGGACATCGTCCAGCCAACGGATAAAACCGTTGACGCGCTGATGAAGCTTGATCTTGCGGCTGGTGTGGAAGTGCAGATCAGCCTCGGCTAAGACCGCTTTAGGTTTTAGTCGTGTAACGCTCTGAAATGGGCGGCCATAGCGGGTGAAAGCCCCGTACACTCATGAGGTTACAACATGACTATTGGTGTAGTCGGTCGAAAGGCGGGTATGACCCGTATTTTCACCGAAGAAGGTGTCTCCATTCCGGTTACGGTCATTGAGATCGAGCCGAATCGTGTCACTCAGTTCAAAACTGAAGAGTCCGATGGCTATCGTGCAGTGCAAGTCACTGTCGGCGAGCGTCGTGCTTCACGTGTCAGCAAGGCGCAAGCCGGTCACTTCGCTAAGGCGAATGTCGCGGCAGGTCGTACGGTTCTGGAATTCCGTCTTGAAGAAGGTGAGTACCAGGCTGGTGATCTGATCAACGCTGAAATATTCCAAGCTGGTCAACTGGTCGATGTGACTGGTCAGTCCAAGGGTAAAGGCTTTGCCGGTACCATCAAGCGTTGGAACTTCCGCGGCCAAGACAACACTCACGGTAACTCCGTGTCCCACCGTGTTCCGGGTTCCATTGGCCAGTGCCAGACTCCGGGTCGCGTATTCAAGGGCAAAAAAATGTCCGGTCATATGGGCGCTGAGCGCGTGACCGTGCAGTCCCTGGAAGTAGTGCGGGTTGACGCTGAACGCAATCTGTTGCTGGTCAAGGGTGCTGTTCCTGGCGCTACTGGCGGCAACCTGGTTGTACGTCCAGCGGCCAAGGCTCGCGGTTAAGGGGAAGCTGACATGCAATTAAATGTAAATGGCGCTCAAGCAATCGAAGTATCCGAAGCCACTTTTGGCGGCGCATACAACGAGACCCTGGTTCACCAAGCAGTTGTGGCCTACATGGCCGGCGGCCGTCAAGGCAGCAAGCAGCAGAAGACTCGTTCCGACGTATCCGGTGGCGGTAAGCGCCCTTGGCGTCAGAAAGGTACCGGTCGGGCTCGTGCAGGTACCACTCGTGGTCCGATCTGGCGTGGCGGTGGTGTAACTTTCGCTGCTCGTCCGCAGAATCACGATCAAAAGCTGAACAAGAAAATGTATCGCGCTGCATTGCGTTCGATTCTTGCTGAGCTGGTTCGTACTGATCGTCTGATTGTCGTCGAAGACTTCAGTGTTGAAGCGCCGAAGACCAAAGAACTGTTGGGCAAGTTGAATGGCATGGGTCTGACCGATGTGCTGATCGTGTCCGATGCCATTGATGAGAATCTGTACCTGGCTGCGCGCAACCTGCCACACGTTGATGTCCGTGACGTGCAAGGTTCCGACCCGGTCAGTCTGATCGCGTACGAAAAGGTGCTGGTCACCGTTTCTGCCGTGAAGAAATTCGAGGAGCTGCTGGGATGAACCAGGAACGCGTATTTAAAGTGCTGCTTGGCCCGCACATCTCCGAGAAGGCCACTGTTCTCGCTGACAAGAAAAGTCAGTTCGTTTTCAAGGTTGCAACCGATGCAACCAAGCTGGAAATCAAGAAGGCCGTCGAAAGCCTGTTCAACGTGAATGTTGCTGCAGTCAATACCGTGAATGTTCTCGGTAAGACCAAGCGCAATGCTCGCGGTCTGGGCAAGCGTAACGACTGGAAGAAAGCGATCATTTCGCTTCAGCCGGGCCAAGATCTCGATTTCGCCAGCAGTGCTGAGTAAGGAAGGGGTGCATCATGGCAATCGTTAAATGCAAACCGACTTCCGCTGGCCGCCGTTTTGTGGTCAAGGTGGTCAATCAGGAGCTGCACAAAGGCGCTCCTTACGCTCCGCTGCTCGAGAAGAAGTCGAAGACTGGCGGTCGTAACAACAATGGTCGTATTACCACCCGTCATATCGGTGGTGGCCACAAGCAGCATTACCGTCTGGTCGATTTCCGTCGCAACGACAAAGATGGCATTCCAGCCACTGTTGAGCGTATTGAATACGATCCGAACCGTACCGCACACATCGCTCTGTTGATGTATGCAGACGGCGAGCGTCGCTACATCATCGCCCCTAAAGGCGTGAGCGCTGGCGATCAGCTGGTAGCTGGCATCATGGCTCCGATTAAGCCGGGCAACAGCCTGCAACTGCGTAATATTCCAGTTGGTAGCACTGTTCACGGTATCGAACTGAAGCCGGGTAAAGGTGCTCAGATCGCTCGTTCCGCTGGTGCTTCGGCTCAGCTGATTGCGCGTGAGGGTGTCTACGTGACCCTGCGTCTGCGTTCCGGTGAAATGCGTAAAGTCCTGGCTGAGTGCCGTGCGACCCTGGGCGAAGTCTCGAACTCCGAGCACAGCCTGCGTTCGCTGGGTAAAGCTGGTGCCAAGCGCTGGCGTGGCGTTCGCCCAACCGTTCGTGGTGTTGCCATGAACCCGGTTGATCACCCACACGGTGGTGGTGAAGGTCGTACCTCTGGTGGTCGTCATCCGGTGTCTCCATGGGGCTTCCCGACGAAGGGCGCGAAGACTCGTGGTAACAAACGCACCGACAACATGATCGTCCGTCGTCGCAAGTAAATAGAGGGATACGACAGTGCCACGTTCTCTGAAAAAAGGTCCTTTTATTGATCTTCACCTACTGAAGAAGATCGAAGTGGCGGTGGAAAAGAACGATCGCAAGCCAGTGAAAACCTGGTCGCGCCGTTCCATGATCCTGCCGCAAATGGTCGGTTTGACCATAGCTGTACATAACGGTCGTCAACATGTCCCAGTTCTGGTGAACGAAGACATGGTCGGTCACAAACTGGGCGAATTTGCCGGCACTCGTACCTATCGTGGGCACGTGGCTGACAAGAAAGCCAAGCGTTAAGGGGTAAGGAAATGGAAGTAGCCGCTAAGTTGTCGGGCGCTCGAATCTCCGCCCAGAAAGCCCGCTTGGTCGCCGACCAGATCCGCGGGAAGAAGGTGGGCGAAGCGCTCAACCTGCTGGCTTTTAGCAGTAAGAAAGCCGCGGAAATCATGAAAAAAGTGCTGGAGTCGGCTGTAGCCAACGCCGAGCACAACGAAGGCGCAGACGTTGATGACCTGAAGGTCAGCACCGTTTTCGTCAACGAAGGGCGTTCGCTGAAGCGCATCATGCCGCGTGCCAAAGGCCGCGCTGATCGCATCGTCAAGCGGTCTTGCCATATCACTGTCAAGGTTGCGGACAAGTAACGGAGTCGATCAGATGGGTCAGAAAGTACATCCCATTGGCATTCGCCTGGGAATCGTCAAGGAGCACACCTCCGTCTGGTACGCAGACGGTCGGACTTATGCGGACTATTTGTTCGCTGATCTGAAGGTGCGTGAGTATCTCCAAGACAAACTAAAAAGCGCGTCCGTAAGCCGTATCGACATTGCTCGTCCGGCTCAAACTGCACGCATCACCATCCACACTGCTCGTCCAGGTATCGTTATCGGGAAGAAAGGTGAAGATGTTGAGAAGCTGCGTCAGGACCTGACCAAGCAAATGGGTGTGCCTGTGCACATCAATATCGAAGAGATCCGTAAGCCGGAGCTCGACGGTATGCTGGTTGCGCAGAGCGTAGCTCAGCAGCTGGAGCGTCGCGTGATGTTCCGTCGCGCCATGAAGCGCGCTGTACAAAACGCCATGCGTATTGGTGCCAAAGGCATCAAAATCCAAGTGAGCGGTCGTCTCGGTGGTGCTGAAATTGCACGTACCGAATGGTATCGCGAAGGTCGTGTGCCGTTGCACACCCTGCGTGCCGATATCGACTATGCCACGTACGAAGCGCACACCACTTACGGTGTGATCGGTGTCAAGGTTTGGATCTTCAAAGGCGAAGTAATTGGTGGCCTTAAAGAAGAACTGAAACCACAAGCACCTGCGCCTCGTAAAAAAGCTGCTAAGTAAGGGGTACGCCAAATGTTGCAACCAAAGCGTACGAAGTTCCGTAAGCAGATGACCGGCCACAACCGTGGTCTGGCTCAGCGCGGTAGCAAAGTCAGCTTCGGCGAATTCGCACTGAAGTCTGTTGCCCGCGGCCGTCTCACCGCCCGTCAGATTGAGTCCGCTCGTCGTGCTCTGACTCGTCACGTTAAGCGTGGCGGGAAAATCTGGATTCGCGTTTTCCCGGACAAGCCGATCTCCAAGAAGCCTCTCGAAGTGCGGATGGGTAAAGGTAAGGGTAGCGTTGAGTATTGGGTAGCCCAGATCCAGCCAGGCAAAGTCCTGTATGAGATCGAAGGCGTTTCCGAAGAGTTGGCGCGTGAGGCTTTCGCCCTGGCTGCTGCAAAGCTGCCACTCGCCACCACTTTTGTTAAGCGGACGGTGATGTGATGAAAGCGAATGAACTTCGTGAAAAATCAGCACAGCAGCTGAACGAGCAACTGCTCGGCCTGCTGCGCGACCAGTTCAATCTGCGCATGCAGAAGGCAACTGGCCAGTTGGGGCAGTCTCACCTGCTCTCGCAAGTTAAGCGCGACATCGCTCGTGTGAAAACTGTGCTCAACCAGCAGGCAGGTAAGTGATCATGGCTGAAGCCGAAAAAACAGTCCGTACGCTGACCGGCCGTGTCGTCAGCGACAAGATGGACAAGACCATCACCGTATTGATCGAGCGTCGCGTTAAGCACCCGATCTACGGCAAATATGTCAAGCGTTCGACCAAGCTGCACGCGCACGACGAAACCAATCAGAGCAAGATCGGCGACAAAGTTTCCATTCGTGAAACTCGTCCCGTTGCCAAGACCAAGTCTTGGGCGCTGGTTGAGATCCTCGAACGCGCAGTGGAAGTCTAAGGGCTAAGGGTCGGAGAAATTATATGATTCAGACTCAATCCATGCTCGACGTCGCTGACAACAGCGGTGCTCGTCGCGTTATGTGCATCAAGGTGCTGGGCGGCTCGCATCGCCGTTACGCTGGCATCGGCGACATCATCAAAGTGACCGTTAAGGAAGCCATTCCGCGCGGCAAAGTGAAGAAAGGCCAGGTGATGACTGCTGTTGTAGTCCGCACCCGTCACGGCGTTCGTCGTCCTGATGGCTCGATCATCCGCTTTGATGGCAACGCTGCTGTTCTGCTGAACAACAAGCAAGAGCCGATCGGCACCCGTATTTTTGGGCCAGTGACTCGTGAACTTCGCTCTGAGAAGTTCATGAAGATCGTCTCGCTCGCACCTGAAGTGCTCTAAGGAGATCCGACATGCAAAAGATTCGTCGTGACGACGAGATCATCGTGATCGCCGGTAAAGACAAAGGTAAGCGTGGCAAGGTGCTCAAGGTTCTCGCTGACGACCGTTTGGTCGTCGGTGGGATCAACCTGGTGAAGCGCCATACCAAGCCGAACCCAATGTCGGGCGTTCAGGGCGGTATCGTCGAGAAAGAAGCGCCTCTGCACGCTTCTAACGTGGCCATCTTCAATGGCGAAACCAACAAGGCTGATCGCGTTGGTTTCAAAGTAGAAGACGGTAAAAAAATTCGTGTCTTCAAGTCGACCCAAAAAGCGGTTGATGCTTGAACACTGCTAGGTAGAAGACCATGGCACGACTAAAAGAGATTTACCGGAAAGAAATCGCGCCGAAGCTTAAGGAAGAACTTAAGCTCGCCAACGTGATGGAAGTTCCGCGCATCACCAAGATCACCCTGAACATGGGCCTGGGCGAAGCGATCGGTGACAAAAAAGTCATCGAGCACGCTGTTGCCGACCTGGAAAAGATTACCGGTCAGAAAGTCGTTGTGACTTATGCCCGTAAGTCGATTGCAGGCTTCAAGGTTCGTGAGGGCTGGCCGATTGGCGTAAAAGTGACTCTGCGCCGTGAGCGTATGTACGAGTTCCTGGATCGTCTGCTGTCTATCTCCCTGCCGCGCGTGCGTGACTTCCGCGGCCTGAATGCCAAGTCCTTTGATGGTCGTGGCAATTACAGCATGGGCGTTAAAGAGCAGATCATCTTCCCGGAAATCGACTACGACAAGATCGATGCCCTGCGTGGTCTGGACATTACCCTGACTACCACTGCCCGTAACGATGATGAAGGCCGCGCGCTGTTGCGTGCTTTCAAATTCCCGTTCCGTAACTGATTGGAGTTGGATCATGGCCAAAACCAGCATGAAAAACCGTGAGCTGAAGCGTCAGCAAACGGTAGCCAAGTACGCTAAAAAGCGTGCCGAGCTGAAAGCTACCATCGCCAATCCGAACACCAGTCCGGAAGCGCGTTGGGAAGCTCAAGTAGCACTGCAGAAGCAGCCGCGTGATGCAAGCGCTTCGCGCCTGCGCAATCGCTGCCGCATCACTGGTCGTCCGCACGGCGTATTCCGCAAGTTCGGCCTGTCGCGTATCAAGCTGCGTGAAGCGGCAATGCGCGGTGATGTACCAGGTCTGGTGAAAGCCAGCTGGTAAAAACAAAGCCGGCCTAGTGCCGGCTTTGTCTTATCTGTGAATCAAGCCCCTTTGGGGCTTGATTCATTTTTGATCAGTCTCTAGAATGCTCGGCTCGCCTGAGCCTGGGTTTGTACCCTGTTCAGCGACTGTAGCCGAAAGGCTAATTCTTTTTGTATCAGGAGCGTCTAGCCCATGAGTATGCAGGACCCGTTAGCGGACATGCTAACTCGTATCCGTAATGCCCAGATGGCTGAAAAGTCCGTCGTAAGCATGCCGTCTTCCACGTTGAAGGTGGCTGTAGCCAAAGTTTTGAAAGACGAAGGTTATATTGCGGGTTATCAGATCAGCGGTGAAGTTAAGCCGCAGCTGTCCATCGAGCTGAAGTACTTCGAAGGCCGTCCGGTTATCGAAGAAGTTAAGCGCGTGAGCCGTCCAGGCCTTCGCCAATACAAATCCGTCGATGATCTGCCGAAAGTTCGTGGCGGTCTCGGTGTATCCATCGTCTCCACCAACAAGGGTGTGATGACGGACCGCGCTGCGCGCGCTGCCGGTGTCGGCGGCGAAGTGCTTTGCACAGTGTTCTAAGGGGGGATAAGCATGTCTCGCGTTGCTAAGAACCCCGTTAAGCTGCCAGCTGGCGTTGAGGTCAAACTCACCGGCCAACAGCTTTCGGTAAAGGGTGCCAAGGGCACTCTCGAACTGAATGTTCACTCGTCCGTTGAAGTCCTGCAAGAAGCCGGTGAGCTGCGTTTCGCTGCTCGCAATGGTGATCAGCAGACTCGCGCAATGGCCGGTACCACTCGCGCTCTGGTCAACAACATGGTGATCGGTGTTAGCGCAGGCTTCGAGCGTAAGCTGCAGCTGGTTGGTGTTGGTTACAAAGCGCAAGCCAAAGGTCAGGTGTTGAACCTCGCTCTCGGCTTCTCCCATCCGATCGACTATGAGTTGCCGGAAGGTGTAGTGGCTGAAACCCCGAACCAGACCGAGATCCTGATCAAGGGTGTCGACAAGCAACTGGTTGGTCAGGTCGCTGCGGAAATTCGTGATTTCCGTCGTCCTGAACCTTACAAGGGCAAAGGTGTTCGTTACGCAGACGAAGTCGTCCGCCGTAAAGAAGCCAAGAAGAAGTAGGGCATAGCAAATGACCGACAAAAAAGTTACTCGACTGCGTCGCGCTCGCAAAGCACGCCTGAAAATGCACGAGCTCGAAGCCGTGCGTCTGTGCGTGTATCGCTCTTCGCAGCATATCTATGCCCAGGTCATTTCGGCCGACGGCAGCAAGGTTCTGGCCAGCGCCTCTACCTTGGACAAAGCACTGCGTGACGGCGCCACTGGCAACGTTGACGCGGCCAAGAAAGTTGGCGAGCTGGTTGCCGAGCGTGCGAAAGCCGCTGGTGTAACTCAGGTTGCATTCGACCGTTCTGGCTTCAAGTACCACGGCCGCGTCAAGGCGCTGGCTGATGCTGCTCGTGAAGGCGGGCTGGAGTTCTAAGTTATGGCAAATAACGACCAAAAGCGCGACGAAGGCTATATCGAGAAGCTGGTACAGGTTAACCGCGTTGCCAAGACCGTTAAGGGTGGCCGTATCTTCACTTTCACCGCGTTGACCGTGGTGGGTGATGGTAAGGGTCGCGTCGGTTTCGGCCGTGGCAAATCCCGTGAAGTGCCTGCTGCCATCCAGAAGGCGATGGAAGCTGCGCGTCGCAACATGATCCAAGTGGATCTGAACGGCACTACGCTTCAGTACGCCATGAAGTCTGCCCATGGCGCTTCCAAGGTTTACATGCAGCCTGCTTCCGAAGGTACCGGTATCATCGCTGGCGGCGCCATGCGTGCTGTTCTCGAAGTGGCTGGTGTGCAAAACGTTCTGGCTAAGTGCTACGGCTCGACTAACCCGGTGAACGTGGTGTATGCCACTTTCAAAGGTTTGAAAGCTATGCAGTCGCCAAGTTCTGTTGCGGCTAAGCGTGGCAAGAGTGTCGAGGAGATTCTCTAATCATGGCTAATACCGTAAAAGTTACGCTGGTAAAAAGCATGTCCGGCCGCATTCCTAACCACAAGCTCTGCGTAAAGGGTTTGGGTCTGCGTCGCATCGGTCACACCGTAGAAGTGCTGGATACTCCCGAGAATCGCGGGATGATCAATAAGGCTTACTACATGCTGCGAGTCGAGGGTTAATTCATGTACCTGAACGATTTGAGTCCTGCGCCGGGTTCCCGTCGCGAGAAGCACCGTCCGGGCCGTGGTATCGGTAGCGGTTTGGGTAAGACCGGTGGCCGTGGCCACAAAGGTCAAACCTCGCGCTCCGGTGGCACTATTGCTCCGGGTTTCGAAGGCGGCCAGCAGCCTCTGCACCGCCGTCTGCCTAAGTTCGGCTTCGTCTCTTTGAAGGCTATGGATCGCGCAGAAGTGCGCACGTCCGAGCTGAATAAAGTAGAAGGCGGCATTGTTACTCTGCAGTCGCTGAAGGATGCCAACCTGATCAATCAAAACGTACAGCGCGTGAAAGTCATGCTGTCCGGTGAGGTTACTCAGGCAGTCACCCTTAAAGGTATCGCCGCCACCAAGGGTGCGCGCGCGGCTATCGAAGCAGCTGGCGGTAAGTTCGAGGAATAAATGGCTAAGCAAGGTGCTCTCTCAGCGCTCAGCAATGGCGGGTTATCCGAGCTCTGGGCTCGTTTGCGCTTTCTGTTCATGGCGATCATCGTCTATCGGATAGGTGCACACATCCCAGTTCCTGGTATCAACCCTGATCGGCTGGCGGACCTGTTTCGACAGAATGAGGGGACCATTCTTAGCTTGTTCAACATGTTTTCCGGCGGCGCGCTGGAGCGTATGAGTATTTTTGCATTGGGGATCATGCCGTACATCTCGGCCTCGATCATCATGCAGCTCATGACCGCTGTCAGCCCGCAGCTGGAGCAGTTGAAGAAGGAAGGTGAAGCTGGCCGTCGCAAGATTAGCCAGTACACCCGCTACGGCACCCTCGTCCTGGCTATTGTCCAAGCTGTCGGCATGTCCGTCGGTCTGGCCGGTCAAGGCGTAGCGTTTTCGGTCGATTTCGGCTTCCACTTCGTTGCCATCACCACTTTTGTGGCGGGTGCAATGTTCATGATGTGGCTGGGCGAGCAAATCACCGAGCGTGGTGTTGGCAACGGTATTTCGATGCTGATCTTTGCAGGCATCGTAGCCGGTCTGCCGTCGGCGATCGGGCAGTCTTTCGAGTCTGCTCGGCAGGGTGATATCAATATCTTTGCCCTGATCGCCATCGGTTTGCTGGCAGTAGCGATTATCGGTTTCGTGGTGTTCATTGAGCGTGGTCAGCGTCGCATTGCGGTGCACTACGCCAAGCGTCAGCAGGGCCGTAAGGTCTTCGCGGCGCAGACCAGCCACTTGCCGTTGAAGGTGAATATGGCGGGGGTTATCCCGGCTATTTTCGCCAGCAGCCTTCTGTTATTCCCGGCTTCGCTGGGTGCCTGGTTTGGTCAGTCCGAGGGTATGGGCTGGCTGCAGGATATTTCACAGGCTATCGCTCCTGGTCAGCCGTTGAACATTTTGCTGTTTAGTGCGGGGATTGTTTTCTTCTGCTTCTTTTACACAGCGCTGATGTTTAACCCGAAAGACGTAGCGGAAAACCTGAAGAAGTCCGGTGCCTTTATTCCGGGTATCCGTCCCGGTGAGCAATCGGCGCGCTATATCGATGGCGTGTTGACCCGCTTGACCATGTTCGGTGCTCTGTACATGACGGCCGTATGCTTGTTGCCCCAGTTCCTGGTGGTGGCTGCCAACGTACCGTTCTACCTTGGCGGGACCTCGTTGCTGATCGTGGTTGTGGTTGTTATGGACTTTATGTCGCAAGTACAATCGCACCTCGTGTCGCACCAGTACGAATCCCTGATGAAGAAAGCCAACCTGAAGGGCTACGGCAGCGGCATGCTGCGCTGAAGTCCATAAGGTTCGAGGAGTTGGTGATGAAAGTTCGTGCATCGGTGAAAAAGCTGTGCCGTAACTGCAAAATTATTCGCCGTGAAGGTGTTGTGCGGGTAATTTGCAGCGCGGAACCGCGTCACAAACAGCGCCAAGGCTGAGTGTGATTGAGCGTTACAAGCCCGGCAGCTAGTGCGCTGCCGGGTTGATTATTTGTTATTACAGCGTTAATATCTCGCGCCCTATTTCTTGGCTTCCGGGGCGTAGGTAGCTGTCAATTGGAGTTCCACTGAATGGCCCGTATTGCAGGCGTTAACATTCCGGATAACAAGCACACTGTTATCTCGCTGACCTACATCTATGGTGTTGGTCGCACTACTGCACAGAAAATCTGTGCTGCTACCGGTGTAAACCCGGCAGCAAAAATCAAAGATCTCTCTGACGAGCAGATCGAGCAGCTGCGTGGCGAAGTAGCCAAGGTGAATACCGAAGGTGACCTGCGTCGTGAAGTGAACATGAAAATCAAGCGCTTGATGGACCTGGGTTGCTACCGCGGCCTGCGTCATCGTCGTGGTCTGCCGGTTCGCGGTCAGCGTACCAAGACCAACGCGCGTACCCGTAAGGGCCCGCGTAAGCCGATCCGCAAGTAATCGCATTCGCGCATCGACAGGAATCTAGTCATGGCAAAACCTGCTGCTCGTACTCGTAAGAAAGTCAAAAAGACGGTGGTTGATGGCATCGCCCACATCCACGCTTCTTTCAACAACACAATCGTGACCATTACTGACCGTCAGGGCAACGCTCTGTCTTGGGCTACCTCTGGTGGTTCGGGTTTCCGCGGTTCGCGTAAAAGCACCCCGTTCGCTGCCCAGGTGGCTGCAGAACGTGCTGGTCAAGCTGCGCTGGAATACGGTCTGAAGAACCTCGACGTTAACGTCAAGGGTCCAGGTCCGGGTCGTGAGTCCGCTGTCCGTGCTTTGAACGGCTGTGGCTATAAGATCGCCAGCATCACCGATGTGACGCCAATCCCGCATAACGGGTGCCGTCCTTCGAAGAAGCGTCGCGTGTAATCAGGAGACAGTGAGAAATGGCTCGTTACATTGGTCCCAAGTGCAAACTGTCTCGTCGTGAAGGCACAGATCTTTTCCTGAAAAGCGGTGTACGCGCTCTGGAATCGAAGTGCAACATCGAAGCAGCCCCAGGTATTCACGGTCAGCGCCGTGGCCGTCAGTCCGACTACGGCACCCAGCTGCGTGAGAAACAAAAAGTTCGTCGTATCTACGGTGTGCTTGAGCGTCAATTCAGCGGTTATTACAAAGAAGCTGCCGGCAAGAAAGGCGCTACTGGTGAGAACCTGCTGCAACTGCTCGAATGCCGTCTGGATAACGTGGTTTATCGCATGGGTTTCGGTGCTACTCGCGCTGAGTCCCGTCAGCTGGTATCGCACAAGTCGATCAGCGTAAACGGTAAAACTGTTAACGTCCCGTCCTACCAGGTTAAAGCTGGTGACGTGGTTGCAGTTCGCGAGAAATCGAAGAATCAGCTGCGCATTGTTCAAGCTCTTGAGCTGTGTGCCCAGCGTGGCCGCGTTGAATGGGTAGATGTAGACACTGAGAAGAAGTCTGGCGTGTTTAAAAACGTCCCGGCGCGCAGTGATCTCTCCGCTGACATCAACGAAAGCCTGATTGTCGAGCTCTACTCCAAGTAAGGGCTAGAAAATAGGTGCATCCATGCAGATTTCGGTAAATGAGTTCCTGACCCCCCGTCACATTGATGTGCAGGTGGTCAGTTCGACCCGCGCCAAGATCACTCTCGAGCCTCTCGAGCGTGGTTTCGGCCATACCCTGGGCAACGCGCTGCGTCGCATCTTGTTGTCCTCCATGCCTGGCTGTGCAGTAGTCGAGGCCGAGATTGACGGTGTACTCCATGAGTACTCCGCCATCGAAGGTGTTCAGGAAGACGTCATAGAAATCCTGCTCAACCTGAAAGGTCTGGCTGTCAAACTGCACGGTCGTGACGAAGTGACTCTGACTCTGGCGAAGAAGGGCTCGGGCGTAGTTACCGCTGCCGATATTCAGCTGGATCACGATGTCGAAATCGTCAATGGCGACCACGTAATCGCCAACCTGGCTTCCACTGGCGCGCTGAACATGAAGCTCACCATAGCTCGTGGTCGCGGCTATGAGCCGGCTGACGCTCGTCAGAGCGATGAAGATGAAAGCCGCAGCATTGGTCGCTTGCAGCTGGATGCTTCGTTCAGTCCGGTACGCCGTGTGTCGTATGTGGTGGAAAACGCTCGTGTTGAGCAGCGTACCAACCTGGACAAACTGGTTATCGACCTGGAGACCAACGGTACTCTGGATCCTGAAGAGGCTATTCGCCGCGCTGCAACTATTCTGCAACAGCAGTTGGCTGCGTTCGTCGACCTCAAAGGTGACAGTGAGCCCGTTGTTATCGAGCAGGAAGATGAGATCGATCCGATTCTCCTCCGTCCGGTTGATGACCTGGAACTGACTGTGCGTTCGGCTAACTGCCTCAAGGCAGAGAACATTTACTACATCGGTGATCTGATTCAGCGCACCGAAGTAGAACTGTTGAAAACCCCGAACCTGGGCAAGAAATCCTTGACTGAAATCAAGGATGTTCTGGCCTCTCGCGGTCTGTCCCTCGGTATGCGCCTCGACAACTGGCCGCCGGCAAGTCTGAAGAAAGACGATAAGGCGACTGCCTGATCGTCATCATCACCGAACGTGAGTTTGGTAAGGAATTGAACCATGCGTCATCGTAAAAGTGGCCGTCACCTCAGCCGCACCAGCGCACACCGCAAGGCCATGTTCCAGAACATGGCGGTATCGCTGTTCGAGCATGAGCTGATCAAAACTACTCTGCCGAAAGCCAAAGAGCTGCGTCGCGTTGCCGAGCCGCTGATTACTCTGGCTAAAGAAGACAGCGTTGCCAACCGTCGTCTGGCCTTCGATCGTACCCGTTCGAAAGCCATCGTCGGCAAGCTGTTCAACGACCTGGGCAAGCGCTACGCCACCCGTCAGGGCGGTTACCTGCGTATCCTCAAGTGCGGTTTCCGCACTGGCGACAATGCTCCAATGGCTTATGTTGAGCTGGTTGACCGTCCGGTCGCTGGTGCAGCTGTAGACGCTGAGTAAGTCGTAGGTTGTATAAAAAACCGGGCCTTGCCCGGTTTTTTTATGGTTGGAATAAGTCCCGTGCTGACGTTTTCATACACCGCCGGTACGCTCGGCTTGACCCGGAGGCTGTGGGCTACCAGCATTAGTCCATGTTCGCTGCTTGCTAAGGAAAATACCCATGAAAGGCCACATAGAAGTTATCGATTACCTGAAAGTGCTGCTCAAAGGTGAGCTGGCGGCTCGTGATCAGTACTTCGTGCATTCGCGTCTGTATGAGGATTGGGGTTTCAGCAAGCTGTACGAACGGATCAACCATGAAATGGAAGAGGAAACTCAGCACGCCGATGCCATCCTCAAGCGCATTCTGTTTCTCGAGGGTACGCCGGACATGGTTCCTGACAGCTTCCGCTTCGGCCAGAGCGTGCCGGAGATGCTCAAGCTTGACCTCGCGCTGGAATATCACGTACGCGCGGCCCTGAGCAAAGGCATCGCCTTGTGCGAGCAGCATCAGGATTACCAGACCCGCGACATCTTGCTGGTGCAACTCAAGGACACCGAAGAAGATCACGCCTACTGGCTGGAGGTTCAGCTCGGCTTGATCGACAGAATTGGGCTGGAGAACTACCTGCAAATGCAGATGTAAGCATTCTGCGCACAACAAAAAGCCCCGCATGTGCGGGGCTTTTTGTTGTGCGCGGGCTTAGTCGCGATCACGTTCCAGCAGTGGTTTGAGGAAGTAGCCGGTATGCGACTGCGCCATCTCGGCGACTTCTTCAGGCGTGCCGACTGCGATGATCTGGCCGCCTTTGGAACCACCCTCTGGGCCGAGATCCACCAGCCAGTCAGCGGTCTTGATCACGTCGAGGTTGTGCTCAATCACCACCACCGTATTGCCGTGATCGCGTAGGCGGTGCAGCACGTCGAGCAGTTGCTGGATATCGGCGAAGTGCAGGCCAGTAGTCGGCTCATCGAGGATATACAGGGTTTTGCCGGTGTCGCGCTTGCTCAGCTCGCGGGACAGCTTGACCCGCTGCGCCTCGCCGCCGGACAGCGTGGTCGCGCTCTGCCCTAGCTTGATATAGGACAGGCCGACATCCATCAGCGTTTGCAGCTTGCGCGCCAGGGCCGGCACGGCATCGAAGAACACCCGCGCTTCCTCGATGGTCATATCCAGCACTTCGGTGATGCTCTTGCCCTTGTACTTCACTTCCAGGGTTTCGCGGTTGTAGCGTTTGCTCTTGCACACGTCGCACGGCACGTAGATGTCTGGCAGAAAGTGCATTTCCACCTTGATCAGGCCGTCGCCCTGGCAGGCTTCGCAGCGACCGCCCTTGACGTTGAAGCTGAAGCGCCCCGGGCCGTAACCGCGCGAGCGCGACTCCGGCACGCCGGCGAACAGTTCGCGGATCGGGGTGAACAGTCCGGTGTAGGTTGCCGGGTTGGAGCGCGGTGTTCGGCCAATCGGGCTCTGGTCGATGTCAACCACCTTGTCCAGGTGCTGCAGGCCGTCGATGCTGTCGTGGGCCGCCGCTTCCAGGGTTGTGGCACCGTTCAGTGCGGTGGCGCTGAGCGGGAACAGGGTGTTGTTGATCAGCGTTGATTTGCCCGAGCCGGACACCCCGGTGACGCAGGTGAGCAGGCCGATCGGGATTTCCAGGTCGACATTGCGCAGGTTGTTGCCGCGCGCGCCTTTGATCTTCAGCGAGAGCTTCTTGTCCCGTGGCGTGCGCTTGGCCGGCACTTTGATCTTCACTCGCCCTGACAGGTATTTGCCCGTCAGCGAGTCCGGATGGGCCATGACTTCGGCGGCAGTGCCCTGGGCGACGATCTGTCCGCCGTGCACGCCGGCACCGGGGCCGATGTCGACCACGTAGTCGGCCATGCGGATGGCATCTTCGTCGTGCTCGACCACGATCACCGTATTGCCGATATCGCGCAGGTGGCGCAGGGTGCCGAGTAGGCGCTCGTTGTCGCGTTGATGCAGGCCGATGCTTGGTTCGTCGAGGATGTACATCACGCCGACCAGGCCAGCGCCGATCTGACTGGCCAGGCGAATACGTTGCGCTTCGCCGCCGGACAGGGTGTCAGCGCTGCGGTCGAGGGTGAGGTAGTCCAGGCCGACGTTGACCAGAAACTGCAGGCGCTCACGAATTTCCTTGAGGATCTTCTCGGCGATTTCTCCGCGGCGGCCGGGCAGGCTGAGGCTGCCGAAGTACTCGGTGGCATCGCCAATCGGCAGGCCGCTGACTGCTGGCAGGGTTTTCTCGCCGACCCACACGTGGCGCGCTTCACGGCGCAGGCGGGTGCCGCGGCAATCCTGGCAGGCCTGGGTGCTGAGAAACTTGGCCAGCTCCTCGCGCACGCTGGTGGATTCGGTTTCGCGGTAACGCCGCTCCAGGTTCGGCACGATGCCTTCGAAGGGGTGTGAGCGCTTGACGATGTCGCCACGGTCGTTGAGGTACTTGAAGTCGACGTTCTGCGTGCCGCTGCCGAACAGGATGCACTTCTGGTGTTCGGCGCTGAGCTCATCGAACGGCACTTCCAGGCTGAAGCCGTAATGCGCAGCGAGGGAGCCGAGCATCTGGAAGTAATAGACGTTGCGCCGGTCCCAGCCGCGGATCGCGCCTTCGGCCAGGGTCAGCTCGCCGTTGACCAGGCGCTTGGTGTCGAAAAATTGCTTAACGCCCAGGCCGTCACAGGTCGGGCAGGCGCCGGCGGGGTTGTTGAAGGAAAACAGTTTGGGTTCCAGCTCGCTGATCGAGTGGCCACACACCGGGCAGGCAAAGCGCGCGGAGAAGATGATCTCTTCGCCTTCTTCACCCTCCATGGGGGCAATCAGCGCCAGGCCATCGGCCAGCTTTAGCGCGGTTTCGAAGGATTCGGCCAGGCGCTGCTGCAGGTCGCCGCGCGCTTTGAAGCGGTCGACCACGGCATCGATGCTGTGCTTCTTCTGCTTGTCGAGTTTGGGCAGTTCGTCCAGTTCGTAAATCTTGCCGTTGACCCGCACACGGACGAAGCCCTGGGCGCGCAGCTCGTCGAAGATCGCCAGGTGCTCGCCTTTGCGCTCGCGGATCACCGGGGCCAGCAGCATCAGCTTGCTGCCTTCGGGCAATGCCAGCACCTGATCGACCATCTGGCTGACGGTCTGCGCCTCCAGCGGCAGGTCGTGGTCCGGGCAGCGCGGAATGCCGGCGCGGGCGTAGAGCAGGCGCAGGTAGTCGTAGATCTCGGTGATGGTGCCAACGGTGGAACGCGGGTTGTGCGAGGTGGACTTCTGCTCGATGGAGATCGCCGGCGACAGGCCTTCGATGGTGTCGACATCGGGCTTTTCCATCATCGACAGAAACTGTCGAGCGTAGGCCGACAGCGATTCGACGTAGCGGCGCTGACCCTCGGCGTAGAGGGTGTCGAAGGCCAGTGACGACTTGCCGGAACCGGACAGCCCGGTGATCACGATCAGCTTGTCGCGTGGCAGGGTCAGGTCGATGTTTTTCAGGTTATGGGTGCGCGCACCCCGGATCAGAATCTTGTCCACAAACAACGGCCTCCCATGGCGGGCGGAAAACCACCGAGTATACGGCTCGGGAGGCGGGCGCGGCAAAGCGTCACTGCTGTGCCGCATGGTTTGAGTGCTGCTAGAATCGCCGCCTATTTCGACAGGGCCTTTCCCATGCATGATCTGCACAACGAGCGCATGAGCGGCAGCGAAACCCGTGCGGCCGGTGGCCTGGCGCTGGTGTTCGCGTTCCGCATGCTCGGCATGTTTATGGTGCTGCCGGTGCTGGCCACCTATGGCATGGAGTTGCAGGGCAGCACGCCGGCGCTGATCGGGCTGGCGATAGGCGCCTACGGTTTGACCCAGGCGTTTCTGCAAATCCCCTTTGGCATGCTCAGTGACCGCATCGGCCGACGGCCGGTGATCTATGTCGGCTTGCTGATTTTCGCTGCGGGCAGCCTGCTGGCGGCCAATGCCGATTCGATCTGGGGCGTGATTGCCGGGCGCATTCTGCAGGGGGCTGGGGCGATTTCTGCGGCGGTGATGGCGCTGCTGTCCGATTTGACTCGTGAACAGCATCGCACCAAGGCCATGGCCATGATCGGCATGAGCATCGGCCTGTCGTTTGCCGTGGCGATGGTCGTCGGCCCGCTGCTGACCCGTGCGTTCGGTTTGTCTGGCCTGTTTCTCGCCACAGCGGCCATGGCGCTGCTGGGTATTGTCATCGTCGCTGGTCTGGTGCCCGGTTCAGACGGACCGTTGCAGCACCGCGAGTCGGGGGTGGCCAAGCAGGCGCTATTGCCGACCTTGAAACACGCCGACCTGCTGCGTCTGGATTTCGGCATTCTGGTACTGCACGCGATTCTGATGGCCAGCTTTATCGCCTTGCCGTTGGCACTGGTTGAGCAGGGCGGGCTGGCCAAAGAAGAGCACTGGTGGGTCTACCTGACCGCGCTGTTGGTGGGCTTCTTCGGCATGGTGCCGTTTATCATTTACGGCGAGAAGAAACGCCGGATGAAGCAGGTGCTGCTTGGCGCGGTCAGTGTGCTCCTGCTCTGTGAGCTGTTCTTCTGGTGGTTCGGCACCAGCCTGCGCGCCCTGGTGCTTGGCACGGTGGTGTTCTTCACTGCATTCAACCTGTTGGAGGCCTCGTTGCCGTCGCTGATCAGCAAGGTGGCCCCAGCCGGTGGCAAGGGCACGGCAATGGGCGTCTATTCCACCAGCCAGTTCCTCGGTGCGGCCCTCGGCGGCATCTTGGGTGGCTGGCTGTACCAGCACTACAGCCTGTCGGGAGTGTTTGCCGGCTGCGCGGTGCTGGCTCTTTTTTGGCTGGCCTTTGCTGTTACTATGCGCGAACCGCCGTATGTCACCAGCCTGCGTCTGCCGCTTTCAGCTGCGGCTTTGCAAGAGGCGGGGTTGGCCGAGCGTTTACAGGCTGTGCCCGGAGTGGCGGATGCCGTAGTGGTGCGCGACGAAGCGGCCATCTATATCAAAGTGGATACCCAACAATTGGACCGCACGTCCCTTGAGCGCCTCATCGAGCCGGCGCCGGTGGCGTGCTGAAAGCCTAGGAGAACGTTATGGCCCGTGGGGTTAACAAAGTCATTCTGGTCGGTACCTGCGGACAGGATCCGGAAACCCGCTACCTGCCGAGCGGCAACGCGGTCACCAACCTGAGCCTGGCAACCAGCGAGCAGTGGACCGACAAGCAGACCGGTCAGAAAGTCGAAAAAACCGAATGGCACCGTGTGTCGCTGTTCGGCAAAGTTGCCGAGATCGCCGGTGAATACCTGCGCAAAGGTTCGCAGGTGTACATCGAAGGCAAGTTGCAGACCCGTGAGTGGGAAAAAGACGGCGTTAAGCGTTACACCACCGAAATCATCGTCGACATGCAGGGCACCATGCAGCTGCTTGGCGGTCGTCCGGACAACGCCGGTGGTGGTGACTCGGCCCCGCGTCAACAGCGCCCTGCGCCGCAGCGTGAGCAGCAGTCAGCGCCCCGCCCGGCACCGCAACAAGCACCTCAGCCTGCCGCGGATTTCGACAGCTTTGATGACGACATTCCGTTCTAGGAAATACCTTCTATTTAAACGTAAAGTTTTACGATGGAGCCCCCGTATATCGGGGGTTTCTTGTTTTTATCAGCTCTTAAACTATTGCAGATCTGCTTGCGCTTGCCGGCGTACTCGGCGTCGGCGAAGGTCATCTGCGTCATTGGAAAACTCGGCGGGTGGTGTCCGCATGTTGCCAAAATCAGGAAGTCTTCTTCAGCGTTTCCCTCATGGTCGAACTCCGTGCCTGCAGTGGTGGTTTTGGCAGGGCACCAGCATCGTCGCTCGCGCGAAACGCCATTGCGTGATCCCGCCATTGTCTGATGCAGGTCTTCGAGCAGGACGCAGCTGTTGTGCAGCTCTAGAAGAGGATTTGCAGCACTGAGCGTTCACCTTTGCCGTCGATCCAGTCATGCTTACCCCCACCAGCTCTAACCTACCCCGGAGTGCGGCATGCTCGCGCTGATTCACCAACACCCGCTGCTGATTGCCGTCGGCCTGCTGTTCGCTGACCTCGCCTGCTGGCGCCTGTTGCCCGCGGAGGGCAAGATCTGGCGCGTACTGTTGCGCCTGGGTTTCTTCCTTGCCTATAGCCTGGTGATTATCGACGCCGGTATGAGCCCGCTGCAGCCGCCGCCTTGGACCGAGCCGGCGCTGAACATGATCGGCTCAGTGCTGGGCATCGCCTGGTGGCTGCTTTGTGCACGCACGTTGACTGTGGTTCTCGGCGTGCTGCTGATGCCGCGCAGCGGTCACGCCGGGCGCTTGCTGCAAGACGTGCTGGGCGCGGTGATCTTCCTCGCCGCCCTGGTCGCGGCCGCCGCCTACATCATGCAGCTGCCGGTCAAGGGGCTGCTGGCCACCTCCGGGGTGGTCGCTATTGTCGTCGGCCTGGCGCTGCAGAGCACCCTCAGTGATGTGTTCTCCGGCATCGTACTAAACACCACTAAGCCTTACCGTCTGGATGATTGGGTGTCGATTGACGGCACCGAAGGCAAGGTGATCGAGATCGACTGGCGCGCCACCCACCTGCGCACCAGCCAGGGCGGGACGGTGGTGATCCCCAACTCAGTGGCGGCCAAGGCCAAGATCCTCAACCTCAATCGCACCATCGATATCCACCAGGTCAGCATCAGTCTCAGCGTACCGGCGCAGGTACGCCCGCGGCGGGTGCTTGACGCGCTGAACCGCACCCTGCAGGGCGTCAGCGCGCTGCTGCCGGCACCCAAGGCCAAAGTCACTGTGAAGGCCTCGGATCTGCATACGGTGGAGTACGAGATCAGCGGCTACGTCAGTGCCAAGAGCAACAAGACTGAGGTGCGTAACCTGATTTTTGACCTGGCCCACCGCCACCTGCAAGCCGCCGGCATCCTGCGCGGCAATGAGGCTCAGGACGTGGCGCACAGTCGCCAGCGCGCGCTGCTCGACGATGTGAAGATCTTCCGCTCGCTGAGCGCCGAGGAGAAGGATCTCCTGGCCGAGCAGATGCAGCCGCTGGCCGTCAGCGCTGGCCAGGTGGTGCTGGAACTGGGGGAGGTCAGCGAACAGTTGCTGGTGATCGATACCGGCGTGGTGTCCGCTGCCGTGCCTGACGGTGAGCGCTTCATCGAGGCCGGGCGCATGGGCCCAGGTGAGATTATGGGTGAGCAGGGCATCATCCACGACACACCTTCGCAGGCGCGTTTCACTGCACTAAGTTCGGGAATGCTCTATCGCCTCGACAAGCCACTGATTCAGACCTGCCTGGAGCAACGCAGCGAGGTCGGCAGCGCCCTGCACAAGCTGCAGAGCTTCCGCCAGCAGAACAGCGCTGCGCTGTTAGTGCAGAAACCGGTGGCGATCAAAAAAGGTGGTTTCCTCCGCTGGCTGCAGCGTTCCTGAGCTACCAACGCTAAACCGCAGCAGGCGTGGCCGGCGTATTTGCGGCGATAGTTGGCTGGCTGTGGCCTATTTAGGTGCGACGTCTGATCACGAAGGATCGTCGTTAGTTGTGCTTAAACCCCTTGCCTCTGCGCATCGATCGACGAACATCGGGTAAGGAAGCCGGTCGGGCTGTGCTGGGCCCGCTATCGACCCTGCGCGATCAGTGGGCGTGGATAGGCGCGGAGGTGGTCCGGACACCGTCCGGATGGCTCTAAAAACCGTGGCGATTCACTATTTCTCTTTCCGCTGGTTAGAACCCATGAAGTCTGTTGCCGTTGTATTGTTTCCGGAGTTTTTATTACTTGATGTGGCCGGCCCCATGGAGGTTTTCTCCATTGCTAATCGCTTTCTCGAGCCAAGTAATTGCTATCAGATATCCACAATAGGTTCTGACGAATTGCGAGTACGAGCCTCCAACGGAGTCGTGCTGCACGCTGATGTGGATCTTAACCAGGCATCAGGGCCCTATGACGTATTGTTGGTGCCCGGAGGGCCGAGTGCCTACAAAGAGGTTTATCCTCGGCTCGAATGCTGGTTGCGAAGAGTGGCTTGTGAAGTCGGTTGCCTCGCTTCTATTTGTACCGGAGCCTTTATTCTCGGGCAGGCAGGCCTGCTAGACGGCCGTCGAGTTACCACTCATTGGAATTACACTGAACGGCTGGCCAAGCGCTATCCCCAGGCCATAGTCGAGACTGATCAGATTTTCGTCAGAGATGGCAAGTTACTGACATCGGGTGGAGTGACTACCGGCATAGACCTTGCCCTGTCCATTGTCGCTGAGGATCACGGCAAGCGATTAGCGCTGGCCGTCGCTAAGGAACTGTTGGTGGTAATGAGGCGCCAGGGCGGGCAGATGCAGTTCAGCCCGTTGGTTGCATCGGTGGTAAAGGAAGACTCGCCCGTCAGCAGAGTCCAGAACTATGTTCTCGAGCATGTGAGCGAAGAGTTTAGTGTAGAGCGCCTGGCCAGCCTGGCCGGCATGAGTACACGGCACTTTGCGCGGGTATTTAATCGCGAGGTAAATATGACGCCTATGGAGTTTGTCCAGGGCGCCCGCATCGATTGCGCGAGGGGACTGCTAGAAACCAGCGGCCTGCCGTTGAAAACGGTGGCCTACCGGAGTGGCTTCGGCAGTGTTCGGCATATGCGCCACTTGTTTGGTGAAAGACTGGGACTGACGCCGAGCCAGTATCGACGGCAGTTCGGTTAGGCCCTCTGGGTCCGTATTGGACACCTGGTTGGCTGTTTTGGTCCGCTTTTAGGTCTTTCCTGCGCGCGGTTGTCTGGGACGATAACCCTGAACCCTCAACAAGGAGTGGCGCTCGGTGCCGGGTGGGGCCGGTGGTCGCAGCGCTGTGTGTGCATGAACATTCTCAGAAGCAGTCAAGCCGAAGAAATACTGCATTTCGGTTCGTTCAGCTTTTACGTGCAGCGCCGGCTGGTGTTGAACGGTGGCCGACCGTTGCGTGTTGGTAGCAAGGCGTTGGAGATATTGCGTATATTGCTGCTTAACGCCGGAGAGGTGGTGAGCAAAGAGGCCATTATTGCTCATGTATGGCCTGCCACCGTGGTCGAAGAGATCAACCTGCGCGTGCATATCGCAGCCTTACGCCGAGCACTCGGCGATGGGCTGGATGGCAAACGCTACATCGTCAATGTGCCCCTGCGTGGCTATACCTTCGTGGCCGCTGTCCAGCTGCACGGCGCTGCAGCTGACGACCCTCCCTCTATGGTTGAAGATCCTCGTCCAACGCTGCCCGTTAGGCTCTCCCAGATAACAGGCCGCGATGCGGTTGTGGATGTGCTGGTTCGGCAACTTCCGGATCAACGCCTTATCACGCTGGTCGCCGCTGGTGGCATGGGTAAGACGGTGGTGGCCTTGCGTGCAGCAGAATTGCTGGTGGGGTGCTACGAAGACGGTGTGGTCTTTATCGATATCGCGGCGTTGGACGACCCCGCGTTGGTTGCGCCTCAGGTTGCCGCAGTTCTCAACCTGAGCATCTCCGAGCGAGAGCCCGTCGATTGTATCGGCGACTACCTGCGCCCGCGGCGCATACTGTTGCTATTGGATAATTGCGAGCACCTGATCGGTGCTTGCGCTGCGTTGGTCGAGCGCTTGCTCAAGGTGGCTCCGCGCCTGTCGATTCTGGCAACCAGTCGCGAACCGCTACTGGCTGAGGGGGAGTGCGTGCGGCGGCTGATGCCGCTGACTGTTCCCGCGCAGTCGGCCCACCTGAGCGCCGCAGACGCTTTGACCTATTCGGCGTTACAACTGTTCGTCAGCTGTGTGGTCGCCCACCAGGAACGCTTTTGTCTGCGTGATCAGGACGTGCCTCTGGTTGTGGCTATCTGTCGGCGTCTGAATGGTTCCCCCCTGGCCATCGAGTTAGCGGCCACGCGCGTCGCGGGCTTTGGTCTGGAGGGCTTGCATGCACAGTTGCAAAGCGAGTTTTTACTGTCAATGCAGGGGCGGCGGAGCGCTTTGGCTCGGCAAGAGTCGCTGCGGGCGTCGCTGGACTGGAGCTATGTGTTGTTGACACCCAGCGAGCAATTAGTGCTGCAACGGCTCGCGCTGCTTAAGGTGGCCGTCACGTTGGATCAGGCCATCAGGGTGATTGCCTGCAAAACGTTGGGCCGCGCAGATATCTTCGATGCAGTTCTTCAGTTAGTGGCCAAGTCATTGCTGTTGGCAGACATGGTTGATGAAGTGGTGTACTACCGATTGTTCAATTGCACCCGTGTCTATGCCCTGGGAAAACTCCAGGAAAGCGATGAATTCCACGTTGTCCGCGAGCGGTATGCGCGTTACCTCGATATGCGCCGGGTCAAGCCGAACCGAGTTACTTGACGCGTGCAGTCGGCGGAGACACTCGCCATGCAGCTGCTTGAGTCAGCACATGGTCAGACGCAAGTTGGGTGAGTCGCCGCACTCGCTAACGCGTGCGTAAACCCCGGCCCGCGTGTGTAGGCACCTCATGCCGGTTAAGCAGGAACGAGACGGCAAATTTTTGAAGTGCGGGGTCTGTCCCAGGCACTCGATGAAGGTCGCCTTATGTGTGGTGCTAGGCGTTACCTTGGGCCAGCCTGAGTGTTAACTCGAGTGTCAGCTGGCGCTGCCTAGACGTGCAGGACTGCCAGGGCCTTGTCCATATAGCGTTCATGCTCTTTCAGCAGGGAGAGCTCTTGCCAGAACGTCGTCGATGCAATGGTCAGGCGTACCGCCAGGACACACGCCGCAGCTGCCGAAAAGCTCCAGTTGAGAGCGCTGCGTATGTCTTCCAACTCATGTGCATAACGATCCAGCCAGAGCTGGCGCGGTATTTTTCCTCGCTCGCGCTGGGCCTGGGTCAGTAAGGTAAAACAGTTTTCCGCGTGGCGTTGCTGAATGATCGCGCGCTCACCCAGGTCGCATAATTTTTCCTGGGCATAAGAGCGGGTGATCTCCAGCAGGCGGTAATAGGCCCGGTCCTCGATGATCTGCACTTGCACCAGCGACTTGGCCACCAACTGATCTATAGACAAGGGTACCTGGTCCGCTGCGATGTCGTTGGTCGCGATCACGGCAATGGCCGACTCGAGGGTAAAGTGCCCGCGAAACACGCTGAGGCGGCGGAGGCAGGTTTGATCCTGTGGTGCTAGCCGATCGTGACTCCAGTCCAGGGTTGAGCACAGGGTTTTCTGCCGTGGCAGTGAGGTTCTGCGCCCCGGTGGGAGTAAGCGGAAATCGGCGGTGAGTAGCGCCAGCACGCCGCACACGCCGAGGTTGCCAATCTGTGCCGCGGCCAGTTCGATCGCCAGGGGAATGCCGTCCAGGCGGCGACACAGCTCGCTGGCAAGCGGCAGTTCATTTTCGGTGAGCTCGAAGTCGCCCTGGTTGGCCCTGGCCCGTGCTACGAGTAACTGCAGGGCGGTGCTGCGCAACGTCTGCGCCTTATTCTCGGCTGCGCCTGGCGTGGGGCATTCCAGGGGCTCTACTCGCCGGACATATTCGCCCTCGATACGCAAGGCTTCTCGACTGGTCGCCAGGATGTGCAGGTGCGGTGAGGCTCTCAGCAAGGTTTCGGCTAGGCGGGCAATGACATCGATCAGGTGTTCGCAGTTATCCAGCACCAGCAGTACTGTTTGGGCGGCCAGGAAGTTTGCCAGGTCGTCGAGCGGCTCATCGCCGGTGCGGGGTAGCTTGAGGGTAGCGGCCAATTTCGCCGCCACCGCCGCAGGTTCGCTGAGCGCTGCCAAGTCGAGCAGATAAACGCCCTGTGGGTAGTGCTCCCGTAGCAGTTCGGCTGCATGCAGGGCGACTGTGGTCTTGCCGATTCCGCCCGGCCCCACGAGCGTCACCAGGCGCTTTTTGCGAACCAGCGTGACCACTGCCGGCACCACCTCGGTGCGGCCGATTATTTGACTCAGATGAGACGGTAGATTGCTGGGTGGCCTGCTCGACGACAGGTCGGCGAGGTCGTTAGCAGATACCTGCCACGAGAGTGGGGCAACCAGGCTGTAGCCGCGCTGCGGCACGTTGATGATGTAGCGCTGGCCTGCCTGGCCATCTCCCAGGACCTTGCGCAAGGCGGCCACGTGCACGCGCAGGTTGATTTCGTCAACCACGCTGTCAGGCCAGACCCGGGCCATCAGTTGATCCTTGCCGACTACTGTGCCGGCGTTCTCCAGCAGTATTAACAGGATCTCCAGCGCACGGCTGCCCAGGCGCAATGGCTGCTCTGCTTCAAGTATCAGGCGCCGGTGTGGGTAGATTCGGTAGGGCCCCAGCGTGATCACGTGTTCGCGTGTAATGGTCGATGGTTGACTCATGCCCTTTCCTACATCGGTCTCGGTGTTGAGCTGAGGGTATGCCTGGGCTGCGCACTACTACCCGACATGTTGTTCAGACTTTCCGTAAATTCAAATTTGCACAATAAATAACACATATAAATCAGTTGGATAGGTGAATTTTTGAAGTCGTTAAAAACACCGCTGCAGGCGTCGTGACGACGATTAACAACCCTTAACTCGCGCCCTTTCCAGCGACCGCTGACAATGGGGCTAAGCAAGCGCTGGTCGTTTTTCCAGCAGCAGTCAGCTCGTCGTATTTAGCCATGCTGGCCTTGGAACGCCTGTAGCTGTGCCGTTGGCAGCGCGGCTGCAATTTTCTTTAGGGAGAGGTTATGGATGAGCTCGAAGTCGTGACGCTGATTGTGCGCCACCGGGTCAAGGTGGGACAGGAAGCCGCCTACGAAAAATGGCTGCGCCGGACCACTCAGATTGCCAGCACTTACCCTGGGCACCTGGGCGTTAATGTCATGCGCGATGCCGGGCAGTTCGTCTGTGTGCTGCGCTTCGCTGGGACTGGCGAGTTGCAATGCTGGCTGGACTCCAGTGCGCGGAGGTCACTGATCGACGAGGTAAGGCCTTTACTCGCCGACGGTGATCAAACGCAGGTCGAGGCCGGGCGTGAATTCTGGTTCACCCCAAGCCCCGTGGCGGGGCCGGCGCGCTGGAAGCAGGTCTGCATCACCTTTCTGGTGATCTTGCCGCTGAGCTTGTTGGTGCCTCCGCTCTGGCAGCCATTATTTGCCCGCCTCCCTTGGTTGGGCGGCTATTTCACCAGCAACGCGCTGATCACCTTGAGCATTGTTCTACTGGTCGTTTATCTGTTTATGCCCAGGGTAACAGCGTTTTTTGCCACCTGGCTGAACCCGCGTTAAGGGAGAGACGTGCATGAGTAATGATGAAACAGACCGCGCCCGCCGCAGGTTCCTCGCCAGCAGCTCTGTTATTGGCGCGGCGGGTGCTCTTTGGTCCGCATTGCCGTTTGCAGCGGCTGCCGGCCTCTCACCTTCAAACCCCAAAGGGAGCACCATGAGCGCCGATTTGATCCTCTTTAATGGATGTCTGCACACCGTCGACCGTGACCGCCCCAATGCCACTGCTGTGGCGATCAAGGATGGACGCTTTATCGTTGTGGGCAGCGACGCCGAAGCCATGGCCCTGCGCGGCAGTGAAACCCGTGTGGTTGATCTGCAGCGGCGCACTGTGGTGCCCGGGCTAAACGACTCCCACCTGCACCTGATCAGGGGTGGCCTCAACTACAACCTGGAGCTGCGTTGGGAAGGCGTGCCATCGCTGGCAGATGCACTGCGCATGCTCAAGCAGCAGGCCGAGCGCACACCCGCGCCACAATGGGTACGGGTAGTGGGCGGCTGGAATGAATTCCAGTTTGCCGAGAAGCGCCTGCCGACTCTCGATGAGCTTAACCAGGCCGCTCCGGACACGCCGGTGTTCGTGCTCCACCTATACGACCGCGCGCTGCTTAACCGGGCGGCGTTGCGGGTGGTCGGCTATGACCGTAATACACCCAACCCGCCGGGTGGCGAAATCCAGCGCGACGCCAAGGGTGAGCCCACGGGCATGCTGGTGGCCAAGCCAAACGCGATGATCCTCTATTCGACGCTGGCCAAGGGGCCAAAGCTGCCGCTGGAATACCAGGTCAACTCTACCCGGCAGTTCATGCGTGAGCTCAACCGTCTTGGCGTGACCAGCGCCATCGACGCTGGTGGCGGCTTCCAGAACTATCCGGATGACTATGCGGTGATCGAAGAGTTGGCCAAGGCCGATCAACTCACTGTGCGCATCGCCTACAACCTCTTTACCCAGCGGCCCAAAGAAGAGCTGGCTGACTTCAAGAACTGGACCGGCTCGGTCAAGCTGCACCAGGGTGACGACTTCCTCCGCCATAACGGTGCGGGCGAGATGCTGGTGTTCTCTGCCGCCGACTTCGAGGACTTCGTCGAGCCGCGTCCTGAGTTAGCTGCAAGCATGGAGGGCGATTTGGAGCCTGTGGTGCGCCACCTAGTCGAGCATCGCTGGCCATTTCGCCTGCACGCGACCTATGACGAATCCATCTCGCGCATGCTCGATGTGTTCGAGAAGGTCAATCGCGACATCCCCTTCGATGGCCTGCCGTGGTTCTTTGATCACGCCGAAACCATCACGCCGAAAAACATTGAGCGGGTTCGTGCGCTGGGCGGCGGCATCGCGATCCAGGATCGGATGGCATTCCAGGGTGAGTATTTCGTTGATCGCTACGGGAAACAGGCGGCCGAGCAGACCCCGCCTATCCAGCGCATGCTCGCCGAGGGGGTTCCTGTTGGTGCGGGTACCGACGCCACCCGCGTGTCCAGTTACAACCCCTGGACCTCGTTGTACTGGTTGGTTAGCGGACGCACCGTAGGCGGTCTTGAGCTGTACCCGCAGGGCCTGCCCCGTGAAACCGCATTGCAACTATTTACCCACGGCAGCGCCTGGTTCTCCTCCGAGCAAGGTAAGAAAGGGCAGATCAAGGTGGGACAGCTGGCTGATCTAACGGCGCTGTCGGCGGATTTCTTCAGCGTCGAAGACGAGGCAATCAAATGGATCGAGTCGGTTCTGACCATCGTCAATGGCAAGGTGGTGTATGGCGCCGAGGAATTCGGCACGCTCTCGCCGCCAACGCTGCCGGTGATGCCTGACTGGTCTCCAGTGGTCAACGTTCCGGGGCATTGGCGGCCGTCCGCACCATTGGTTGCCCAGGTGCATCAGTGCGTAGGGGCCTGTGCCGTGCATG
Organism: Pseudomonas sp. SL4(2022); assembly: GCF_026625725.1. Taxonomy (NCBI): domain Bacteria; kingdom Pseudomonadati; phylum Pseudomonadota; class Gammaproteobacteria; order Pseudomonadales; family Pseudomonadaceae; genus Pseudomonas; species Pseudomonas sp. SL4(2022). The sequence goes on along the minus strand of NZ_CP113060.1, from coordinate 1,004,624 downwards.
CACACAGCCATGAGCGGGCACGCCTGTCTAGAGTGCCAATCAGCGACTTCCAGGGGTTCTGGGGCGCGTTTGGTTGTTCCTGCTTTGCCTTCTGATATGAACAGCGCACCGAGTGCTTCAGCCTGGAGTCCGCTGAAATACACGACGTTTCGTTGGCTGTGGCTGGCCAGCATCGCCTCGAACATCGGAACCTGGATGCACGAGGTGGGTGCAGGCTGGCTGATGACTTCGCTGTCTGCCAGTCCGATGCATGTTGCGCTGGTTCAGGTCGCCGGTTCCGCGCCGATGTTTTTCCTTGCCTTACCGGCAGGGGCCTTGGCCGATATTGTCGACCGTCGCCGCTACCTCTTATGGGTTCAGGTGTGGACGGCTACCGTGGCGATGACGTTGGCCTTACTCACGCTGAGCGAGCAGATAACGGTCAGCCTATTGTTGTTGCTGACACTCGGTATGGGTGTAGGCACCGCGCTGATGATGCCGGCGTGGTCGGCCGTGACGTCCGAGTTGGTCGAGAAGGCCGACCTGCCGGCGGCCATCGCCCTCTCCAGTGTCGGAGTCAATGTCGCGCGGGCCATTGGTCCGGCTATTGCCGGTGTGCTGGTCAGCCTGAGCGGCCCCTGGGCAACCTTTGCGCTCAATGCGTTGTCGTTCTTTGCGGTGATCGCGGTGCTGTTGTTCTGGCGGCGCGAGGTCGCTTCGGCGGTATTGCCGGCAGAACGGCTGTTTGGCGCGATCCGTGTTGGCTGGCGCTATAGCCGCAGCTCTAGGCCGCTGCAGGCGGTGATGGTGCGCGCTGCGGCGTTCTTTATTGGTGCCAGTGGCGGCATGTCGCTGCTCCCCCTGATCGTCAGAAGCGAGTTGCGGGGCAGCGCTGCAGATTTCGGCCTGTTGCTCGGCTGTGTGGGCGTTGGCGCGGTCGCCGGTGCCCTAGTGCTGCCGCGCGTACGGCCCCTGCTCCGTCTGGATTGGCTCGTGGCGCTGGCCAGCTTTGTATACGCGTTGGTGATCCTCGCGCTGGCGTTCGTTCGCGATCTGTATGCACTGATCCCGGTAATGCTGCTCAGCGGCGCGGCTTGGATCGCCGTGCTGTCCAGCTTGCAAGTGGCGGCGCAAACCTCGGTGCCGGCCTGGGTGCGCGCGCGTGCGCTGTCGATCTACATTCTGGTGTTTTTCGGCAGCATGGCGGGCGGCGGAGTGCTCTGGGGCTTCGTCGCCAGCCATAGCTCGATTCCGCTTGCCCTGTGTGCGGCCGCCTTGGCCTTGCTGCTCGGCATCCCCGCGATGGCACGCTTCAAGTTGCCGGTGACCGATGCTGAAGACCTCGCACCGTCTTTGCACTGGCCCGTGCCGATGCTGGTTGATGAGCACGCGCATGATCGCGGGCCGGTGATGGTCACGCTCGAATATGACATCGCCGCTGAGCACTGGCCGGCATTTCAGGTGGCGATGGTCGATGTGCGGCGCATGCGTCAACGCAATGGCTCGTTCTCCTGGGGGCTGGTGCAGGACACGGAAAACCCGCAGCGCTGGTTTGAATTCTTCTTCGACGAGTCCTGGCTTGAGCACCTGCGCCACCATAGCCGGGTCACCCGCGCCGAGCAGCGTATAGAGGCACTGGCCAGGCAGTTCCAAACCGCAGGTATCGCGATTCAGATCCGCCACTTGCTGTCCCCGCAGGCTGGCTGATTCAGATTTCACTCGTCATTACGAGCGAAACAATACGCTGGCGTGGACCGCCAGTAGCAGCACCATCTCACCTTCAAAGGAGTTAACTATGAGCACCGTAACCCCCTTCAAGCGCCTCGATAAAAATGATGCGGTAGTCCTGTTGGTTGACCATCAGACGGGGCTGATCTCCCTGGTTCAAGACTTTTCGCCGAACGAGTTCAAGAACAACGTACTGGCATTGGCTGACCTGGCCAAGTACTTCGAGCTGCCAACCATCCTTACCACCAGCTTCGAGCAGGGCCCCAATGGTCCAATCGTTCCCGAACTTAAGGCGATGTTCCCGGATGCGCCGTACATCGCACGCCCTGGGCAGATCAATGCCTGGGACAACGAAAGTTTTGTTGCTGCGATCAAGGCCACTGGGCGTAAGCAGCTGATCATCGCTGGCGTCGTGACCGACGTTTGTGTGGCATTCCCAACCTTATCGGCCCTGGCTGAAGGCTTCGAAGTGTTCGTGGTCACTGATGCTTCAGGCACCTTCAATACCACCGTGCAGCAAGCAGCCTGGAGTCGGATGAGTGCCGCTGGTGCGCAAATGATGAACTGGTTTGCTGTTGCCTGTGAGCTGCAAGGCGACTGGCGCAATGACATTGAAGGCCTGGGTAATTTGCTGTCCGAGCACATTCCTAACTACCGCAATCTGATGAACAGCTACTCCGCGCTGACCAAGTAACTCGGCGGCAGGCACCTATCCTCGGGTGGGTGCCTCTTGGATTGGTGCGCCACTTGATACGTAGGTAACGCGCACTGCGTATTCCCCCCCAATAAGCCGGCAATGAGCACATTGCTCTTGAGCTGGTGCATGAATCGCAATGGCATGCGCAAGGTCGTCTTGTCGCTATTCCACATCGTCGAAGTGCTGATGCGCGAGCGCAACCTGACCGGTGCAGCGGAGATACTTTTCCTCGTCCGGCCGGCAAGCGGCCATGTTGAATCGCTCTGGATTTGCTCGACATTTTCCAGGCTCAGTAAATGTCGCATTCTCAAATGCTGCATGTTTAATCTTGGCGGTCTGGGGCTTGAAGCGGTTCTCTAAAGATGGCCATGGTGTTGTTTGATACTGGCTAATCGCCGATCATGCTGCCTGAGATCGGGCGCGTGCCAGTGGTCGGAGCTAAACGGTGTAAAGTTTCTACTTAGGTTCAGAGGTGTTCTTCACCTGTTCGTTACGTTTATTTTTTATCCTCGGTAAGTTGATATGAAGGGTTTTGATTTTTATGCATTCAATTTTGCGTTCTCATCGGTTTAGGCGGTTTCGTGGGGTCCACAATCGTTCTGATCTGCTGAGTTAGCGCTCGATCATGCGTATGCGGCTGATGCTGCTGGGGGGCGGTAATGCGCTGGGGCAGGCCTTGATCCGCCTCGGTGCCGAGGAAGACATTGGCTTTCTCGCGCCGAAACCGCCGGAGTCGGGCTGGGATCCTGCCAGTCTGACCCAGTTGCTCGATGACACCCGCCCCGATGCCCTAATCAACCTTGCCTACTACTTCGACTGGTTTCAGGCCGAAGCGGTCAGCGAGGCGCAGTTTGCTGTCCAGGAACGTTCTGTCGAACGCCTTGCCGAACTCTGTCAGCATCACCAGATTCGCCTGTTGCAGCCTTCCAGCTACCGCGTCTTCGATGGTTCGCGGGCGACTGCCTACAGTGAGAAGGAAGAACCGGTGCCGCTGGGCTTGCGTGGTCGTGCGCTGTGGCGCTTCGAGCAGCGCGTGCGGGCGATCTGCCCACGGCATGTACTGCTGCGCTTCGGCTGGTTGCTGGATGACAGTGCCAATGGCTTGCTCGGACGCTTTCTAACGCGTGCCGCGCACGACGAGCCGTTGCTGTTGGCCGATGACCGCCGCGGTAATCCGACCCCAGTCGACGATGCCGCACGGGTGATTCTCGCCGTCCTCAAACAGCTTGATTGCCAGACGCCGCTGTGGGGCACCTACCACTACGGCGGGCATGAGGCGACCACTTCGCTGGCGCTGGGGCAGGCGGTGCTCAGTGAGGCGCGCAACTTCCGCAGCAACCTGGTCGATGAAGTGAGCCCGCAGGCGCACAGCGCGCGCCCGGATGCCGCTGAAGAACCGCAGCATGCCGTGCTGTCGTGCAAGAAGATTCTCCACACCTTTGGCATCAAACCGCGTGCCTGGCGCTCGGGGTTGCCGGGCCTACTGGATCGTTATTACCGCCATGTCTGATTCTCGCCCTGTTCTGGTCACCGGCGGTGCCGGCTTTATCGGCTCGCACCTGGTCGATGCGCTGCTGGCGCAGGGACATTGCGTGCGGGTACTGGATAACCTGTCGATGGGCAGGTTGGCCAATCTGCCGCTGGATAATCCGCGATTGCAGTTCATCGAGGGCGATGTCGCCGATACCGCTGCGGTCGCGCAGGCGGTTGCCGGCTGCGCTGCCGTAGCGCACCTGGCGGCGGTGGCCTCCGTACAGGCCTCGGTGGATGATCCGGCGGCGACTCATCAGAGTAATTTTGTCGGCACGTTGAATATCTGCGAGGCCATGCGCGTTCACGGCGTCAAGCGCGTGTTGTTCGCCTCCAGTGCGGCGGTGTATGGCAACAATGGTGAGGGCCTGGCGATTGATGAAACTACGCCTAAGGCGCCGCTAACGCCCTATGCGGCGGACAAGCTGGCCAGTGAGCATTACCTGGACTTTTATCGCCGCCAGCATGCTCTGGAGCCGGCGATCTTTCGTTTCTTCAACATCTTCGGCCCGCGGCAGGATCCATCTTCGCCGTATTCCGGGGTGATCAGCATCTTCACCCAGCGTGTCCAGCAGGGCTTGCCGATCAGCGTATTCGGCGATGGTGAGCAGACCCGCGACTTCTTCTACATTGACGATTTAGTTGTGCTGCTGACCCAGGCGCTGGCTGCACCGCAAGCGGTTGAGGGGGCGGTGAACGTCGGCTGGAATCAGGCGGTCAGTCTGAATCAGCTGCTGGCGCAGATCGGCGAGCTGTGCGGTGGTTTGCCGGCCGTGAGTTACCAGGCGCCGCGTGCCGGCGATATTCGTCATTCGCGGGCTGATAACCAGCGTTTGCAGGCACATTACCGATTGCCCACTGCGACGCCGATGCGCGAAGGTTTGCGCCGTCTGTTGGCGCAAGGATGAATCTGTTGACCCATAAAAAAACCGGCCACAAGGGCCGGTTTTTTTATGGGCGGTCGCTTAGAACTTGTAGCCCAGGCCGACCATGTAAACGAACGGGTCTACGTCCACGTCGACTTTAACCTTGTCACCGGCCAAGTAAGTTGTACCGGTGGTTTCGATGTCGATGTAACGCACCTGAGCGTTGAGCATGATGTTGTCAGTCAGCATGTAGTCCATGCCGACCTGCGCGGCCAGGCCCCAGGAGTCTTTCATGTCCAGGCCGCTGAAGCCTTTGCCTTCCGCTTCGCTGCTCAGTTTGGTGTCGAAGAACCAGGTGTAGTTGATGCCTGCACCGACATAGGGCTGGAAGGCCGAGCTGGCGTCCAGTGGGTAGTACACCAGGCTCAGGGTTGGTGGCAGGTGCTTGAGGCTGCCCAGTTTGCCGTTGAGGCCGGCAAAAGCGCCTGGCATGCCTTTTACGCCCACGTCATGGCTGAATGGGGTGGCGGCCAGCAGTTCGACGCCGAAGTGGTCGGTAACCATGTAGGCAAAGTTCAGGCCGAGCTGGGTGTCGCTGTTCAGCGTCGCGCCGCTGCCGGCAACTTTCCCCAGTACGGCATGATCGATGTTACCGCTGTCTTCCTGAGGATCAACGGTGATTGCGCCGGCACGCACGATGATGTCGCCAGTCTGGTGTGCATGTGCCAGCGGGGCGGCAATGGCCAAGGCCAGCAGTGAGGCAGTAAACAGAGATGTACGCATGATGTGCTCCCATAAAGCATCAGTTCGTATTGGCTGAGTACGATGTTAGTGCGCACAGAAATTCGGCTGTTGATCCAGCTCAATAAAGTAGCCAGCTATCAAATTAATCCAGTCATGGCTTTTATCGGGTTGTCTTGCGCTACCGTTAGCCGGGTTCTAGAGTTGCCGCCATGAATACTGCCCGCCAACCTCGCCCTTTGATTGCCTGGACGCTCTATGCCTGCGTCCTGTTCAATCTGCTTGCCTGTGGTATTGCCCATGGGCAAATGGCGGGCCTGCAGCTCAGTGGGCTGTATGCAATCGTCTGTTTGGATCAGGGCGCTGTCGGTGGTGATCTGTCGCTGGCCCCGGGGGCATTGTCCGACTCTGCAAGTTTCAGTTGCCCGCTCTGCAGTGGTGTTGCCCTTGGCATGGCATTGCTATTCGCCCTGGCGTGGGTGCCGCGTAATACGCTTCGCCTACGGCCATTTCTCTCTGCAAACCACTCGCCTCCTCGTTATCTCTGGCCCTCGGCCAATCCCCGCGCTTCACCGCAAAGCTGACGCTGCCGCCCCCATTGGGTGCTGAGTGGTCGCTGATCAGCGTTTTAACTTCTCAATCATGTGTTGTTGTCTCTGTCGCTCTACTAGGCGGTTTGCGGTCGCAGGCGCTGCGGCACTCTGCTGCGGCAATCACCGAGTTGCTTAGTATTGATAATGGTTCTCTTTATGCACGTTCTCTTAACAAGGAATGCCCCATGATCCCTCTGCCGAAGCGCCTGCTGGCAGTCGCTCTGGTTCTGGCCAGTGCGCCGCTCGCGGCGGCCCCGCTGGATGCCGCGCTGGATGAAAGTCAGCAACTGGCTACCGATGCCAAGGCCTCGCAGGCGCGCGTCGAGCAACTCGATGACGCCAGCCGGGAGATGCTTACCGAGTACCGTAACGCATTGCAGCAGGCTGAAGCGTTGCAAGGTTATAACGCTCAATTACGCGAGCTGGTGGCGGCGCAGCGCAAAGAGCTGACCGGCTATCAGCAGCAACTCGATGGCATCGAGCGCACCCAGGAGGCGGTAACGCCGCAGATGCGTCGCATGGTCGAAGTGCTGGGTGAATTTATTGCCGCTGACCTGCCGTTCCTGCCGGATGAGCGCAGTGATCGCCTGGCTCAGCTGCAGGACTTGCTGCCGCGTGCGGATGTCAGTCTGGCCGAGAAATACCGGCGCATCCTTGAGGCTTACCAAGTGGAGAGCGATTACGGCCGCACCCTGGAAGCCTGGCGCGGTGAGCTGCCGAGTGAAGGCACGTCGCGCAGCGTCGAGTTCCTTCGTCTGGGTCGCGTGATGCTGTATTTCCAGACCCTCGATGGCCATGAAAGTGGTTGGTGGAACCCGCAAACCCGCCGCTGGCAGCTGCTCGACGGCAGCGCCCGTCGTCCATTACGTCAGGCCATTGCGATTGCCCGCCAGGAGCAGGCTCCGGCCGTGCTTGACCTGCCCGTGAAGACCCTGGCGCTGGAGGCCAAGCCATGAATCCTTGCGCTCTCGCTTTTATCCTGGCCCTGCTGCCCGCCCTGGCTGGCGCTGCCGAACCGCTGAGCCCGGATCAACTGCTGCAGCGTATTCGCAGTGAGCGCGCGGCTGAAATCAGCGCCATGCAAAGCCGCGAGCAGGCCTTTATTGCCGAGCGCGGCGAGCGTGCCCAACTGTTGGCCACTGCGCGCAGCGCCCTGGCCACACAGAAGGCCGAAGCCGAGCGACTGAAGGCTGAATTTGACCGCCAGGAAGCCGAATTGGCCGAGCAGGAGAAACGCCTCAGCCAGCGTGCCGGCCACCTCGGCGAGTTGTTTGGTGTGGTCCGGCAGAGCGCCGGTGATGTCGCCGGGCAATGGCAGGACAGCCTGCTCAATGCCCAGTACCCCGAGCGCCAGGCGCGTCTCAAAGCGCTGGCCGAAAGCCGCACGCTGCCCTCGGCAGCCGACCTCGATGACTACTGGATGCTGCTGCTCGAAGACCTCACCGCCAGTGGCCGGGTCGAGCGGCTGCAACTGCCGGTAGTGGCTGCTGACGGCACGCGTAATCCGCAGGATGTGCTGCGGGTCGGCGCGTTCTCCGCCTTCGCTGCCGATGCCTTCCTGCGTTATGACGCCGATGCCGGCGAGCTGCTGGCGCCACCACGTCAGCCGTCTGGTTTAGGCCAGGTTGCGGATTATCTGGACAGCGATGCAACGGTAGCCAGCCTGCCAATAGACCCAAGCCGTGGCACCTTGCTGGCGCAGTTACAGCGTGAGCCAGGCTTCTGGGATCGCCTGCAGCAAGGTGGCCTGGTGGGCTGGGTGATTGTTGCGCTGGGGATCTTCGGTCTGCTGCTGGCAGCCTGGCGGATGATTTACCTGGCCCGCGTCGCCCGCAGCGTCAGTGCGCAGATGCATGACCTGAGTGCGCCGCGTGCCGACAACCCGCTGGGGCGGATCATCGGCGTGCTGGGGCCGAAGCCGCAGCTGGCGGATCTGGAAACCCTGGAGCTGAAGCTTGACGAGGCGATCCTGCAGGAGACCCCGCCGCTGGAAACAGGCCAAGGCCTGCTCAAGTTACTGTGTGCCGTGGCGCCGCTGCTCGGTCTGCTCGGCACCGTGACCGGCATGATCGTCACCTTCCAGGCGATCACCCAGGGCGGTGGCGGCGATTCACGATTGATGGCCGACGGTATCTCGCAAGCGCTGGTGACCACGGTGCAGGGCCTGGTGGTAGCGATTCCGCTGTTGTTCCTGCACACCCTGCTGGCCAGCCGCAGCAAAAGTCTGATTCAGCTGCTGGAGCAGCAAAGTGCCGGGCTTATTGCCCTGCACCTGTCCGGGGTACCACGCCGTGACTGATTGGCTGGCACTGTGGCTGCGCCTGGTCGACAGCAGCCATGCCCTGCTCGATTTCATGAGCGCCGGTGGGCTGGCGATGTGGGCGCTGGCGGGCCTTTGCGTGGTGTTCTGGACTCTGGTGTTTGAGCGCTTCTGGTACATGCGCCGGGTGTTCCCGAAGTGGGTTGCCGAGCGCCGTCAGGCCTGGCAGCAGGTGCTGAGCGACGACACCGGCAACTGGCAGCGCGCGGTGCGCAGTGCCTGGTTGGCGCAGGCGCAGCAGCACCTGCTGGGCCCGCTGCGCCTGAGCAAGACCCTGGTGGCGATGTACCCGCTGCTGGGCTTGCTTGGCACGGTCAGCGGCATGGTCGCGGTGTTCGACGTGCTGGCCATCAACGGCACCGGTAACCCGCGTGGCATGGCGGCCGGGGTCTGGCAGGCGACTCTGCCGACCATGGCCGGCATGGTCTTGGCGATTAGTGGATTATTCAGCCTGGCGCGCCTCGAACGCGATGCACGCCGGGCTCTAGAGCGGCTGGCTGACCAGCTGCGTCACGACTGAGATTCGACACATGAGAATGCGCCGTCACCACCAGCAAGACGAAGACACCAGCATCGACCTGACGCCGATGCTCGACGTGGTTTTCATCATGCTGATCTTCTTTATCGTCACCAGCTCCTTTATCAAGGAAGCCGGCGTCGACGTGCAGCGGCCCCAGGCGGAAACCGCCAGCCCGCAGGACAAAGGCAATATCCTCATCGCCATCACCGCCGATGGGCAGGTGTGGATGGACAAGAAAGTGGTCGATGTGCGCAGCGTGCGAGCCCATGTCGAGCGCATGCGCATCGACCAGCCGGACGGTGCCGTGGTGGTTCAGGCCGATCAGGACGCGCGTACCGGCCTGGTGGTGCAGGTGATGGACCAGGCGCGCCTGGCCGGTGTGCATGACGTGGCCCTGGCCGCTACGGCGGGAGCGTTTTGATGCGTTTGCCACTGTCCTTTGCTGCGGCCTGTGTGATGGCGCTGGCGCTGTTCGGACTGATGCTTTACATGGTCGCGCCGCCCAGCAGCAAGCCGAGTGAGGAGCCGCTGACGGTGGCCAGTTTCGTCCGTCTTGACGGTGACTCCAGCGACACCGCGACGCGCACCCGCCAGCAGGCACCGCAGCCGCCGCAAGCACAAACGCCGCAAACCCCGACACCGCCGACGCCGATGACGGCCACCCCGAGCGCCAACCTGCCGGCCCTGGATCTGCCGGTGCCGAGCCTGAGCACGGGGATTGCCGTGAACAGCGCGCCGACACCAAGCCTGACGGGGCTGGCAGCGGGTGCCTCCGCGCCAAGCGTGGCGACGCCCGGAGCTCCCGCCCCGAGCGATGCCGGTGGCCAGCCCGGCGGCCCGGAAAGTGAAGTGATGCCGCTCAACGATGTCAGCCCGGAATACCCGCGCTACGCCCTGCAGCGCAGCATCGAGGGGCATGTAAAGCTGGCGTTCACCATCAACCGCGCCGGTGCTGTCGAAAACGTGCGCGTTATCGAAGCCAGCCCGCAGAACGTGTTTGAACGCGAAGCGCGCCGCGCTGCCGTGCGCTGGCGCTTTGCACCGCGTACCGAGAGTGGCTTGGCGGTGGCCCGTGAAGCGGTGAAAACCCTGTACTTCCGTTTGGAAGGAGGTCGCTGATATGTATCGTTTACTGTTGCTGATCGCGCTGTGTGGCGCTGGTGCCGCGCAGGCGGCTGGGCAAAGTGTTGATCCGGGCGTGTTTCGCGCGCTGGATACCGCGCAGACTGCGCAGAAGAAGGGTGACTACGCAGCTGCGCGCCGCGCTCTGGATGCTGCCAAGGGCACGTCGGGCAGCCTGGAAGAAGCGCTGCTGTGGCGCAGCCGCGGTTATCTGGCCTGGGCCGAAGGGCAGAATGCCCAGGCCATCGAACTGCTGGAAAAGGTACTGAAGAGCGGCAAGCTGGACGCCGAGCTGCAGGCCGCTGAAGAGCTGAACCTGGCCCGCCTCAACCTGGTCGAGCGCCGCTACGCCCAGGTGGTGAGCTTGCTCGCACCGGGCCAGGCCAACGCCAATGAAGAGGTGCTGCAGGTGCTGGTACAGGCCTATCAGGGCCTCGGTCAGCCGGCCAAGGCACTGCCGTTGGCCGAGCGTTATGTGCAGGCTAATCCGCAGGCCGCCGATAGCTGGTTGCAGTTTCTCGTCGCAATGAACGCTGATCTGAAGAAATACCCTGTCGCCGAGCGCTGGCAGCGCCAGTTGCTCGCGCGCCAGCCGAATAACGCCCAGGGCTGGCGCCAACTGGCAGCCCTGCAGCAGCTAAGTGGCCATCAGGACATGTCACTGGCGACCTTGCGCGCGGCGTACCAGAAAGGCCTGCGTTTCAATGAAAGCGAGTTGGACAACCTGGTGCTGCTGGCCGGTGCGGCCGATCAGCCCTGGCAGGGCGCCAAGCTGCTCGCCGGGATGCTCGACCAGGGCCTGTTGCCGCGCACGGCAGCCCGTGAGGAACGGCTGGGGCTGCTCTGGTGGCAAGCCCGCGAGCGTGCTCAGGCCGCTGTGGTGTTCCGTGACCTGGCGCAGCGCTCGGGCATGGCCAAGCACTGGTTGCACCTGGCCCAGCTGGAGCTGGAGCAGGCGCGCTGGCAGGCCGGGCTCGATGCCCTGGCCAAGGCCGAACGAGCCGGTGCCGAACGCAGCAAAGTACGCGCCTGGCGCCAGTGGGCGGAAAGCGAGTTGAGCTATCAGCGTGAAAAACACGTGGCCAGCGCTGGCTAGTCGACTGCCGGTTTGCAGCGTCCAATAAAAAAGCCAGACCGCGGTCTGGCTTTTTCCTGCCTGGTTGCTGCGCTGTGTCTTAGCTATCTGGCAGCTCATAGGCGTAAATCTTCTCGGCTTCCATCTGGTAACCGGCTTCGGCCAGTTCGCTGCTGGTCTGCTCGACCTTGAGTGGGCCTTCGATCCAGAACGGCTGATACAGCGCATCCAGCAGCACACCCAGCTCGCTGGTGACATGGACGATCTGATTCGATGGCGGTGGCGGCACGTGGATGCACGCACCGAAGTACGGCACCAAGAGGAACTCGGTCACCCGGCCTTCATCGGTGACATCCAGCGGCACGATATAGCCCGGCAGTTTTACCGATTGGCCATCCAGTGCCTGCACCACTGGCGCGGCGGGCGACTGCTGCATGGCCGCCGGGCCGGATTCGGCGAGGGCGTCGGCCAGCTGCGAGAGGTCATGAATCGGTGCGGGTTCAGCGACTTGCGGCGGCGCATCGGCGGGGACCATTTCCGACCAGGTCAGCTCGCGCACCTCGGCAGCCGCCAGGGGCAGGGCCAGGGTGAGCAGCAGGGTGGCGAGCAGAGAGCGGTGCATGCAAAAAGCCTCATAAGCGAATCGATAAGCCATCGGCCAGGGATTGGCGGTACGCGCGCCAGGCCGGTACACAGCCCATCAACAGGGCGGCGCTCAGGATAGCGCCGAGCAGCGTCCACTCATAGCGGGTAGGCAGATTCAGCGGCAGGTACAGGCCGTAATTCGCCTGCACATAGCCCTGCGCTCCGGCGATGCCCAGGTACAGCAACAGCAGGCCGAGCAGCACGCCCGCCAGCGCCAGGGCAAAGGCCTCGACGATCAGCAGGCTGGCGATATGCCAGGGCCGCGCGCCGACCGAGCGCAGAATCGCCATCTCGCGGCGGCGCTCGTTAAGGCTGGTGAGAATCGCCGTAAGCATGCCGATCAGTCCCGTCAGCACCACGAACAGCGAAACCACGAACAGCGCCTTCTCGGCGGTGCCCATCAGGCTCCACAGCTCCTGCAGCGCGACGCCGGGGAGGATTGCCAGCAGCGGCTCGCCGCGAAATTCGTTGATCTCGCGTTGCAAGCTGAAGGTGGCGATCTTGCTGTTCAGGCCGAGCATGACGGCGGTGATCTGCTTGGGTTGCAGGTCCATCGCCCGCGCCTGCTCAGCACTGACCTTCGCCGCGCCGCGTGCGGGCATGCCGTTTTGCCAGTCGACATGCAGGGCCTCCATGCCGGCCAGGGAAATATGCAGGGTGCGGTCCACCGGTGTGCCGGTGCGCTTGAGGATGCCGACCACCTTGAACGGTTTGTCGTCATGCTTGACCAGGCTGATGGTGGCCACGCCATGGGCCAGCACCAGCTCCTGATCGAGCTGGTAGTTGAGCGCTTGCGCCACTTCTGCGCCGAGTACAACCTCGAACGGGTCATCGGCAAAGGCGCGGCCGCTGCTCAGCTGCAGCGGTTGGCTGCGGGCATAGCGATAGTGCTCGAAATACGCCGGGCTGGTGCCCATCACCCGGTAGCCACGGTGCGAATCGCCGAGTGAGATCGGGATGGCCCATTTGACCTGACGGTGGTTGGCAAACTGCTCGAAGCTGTCCCAGCGAATATTGTTAGTGGCGTTGCCGATGCGGAATACCGAATACAGCAGCAGGTTCACGCTGCCGGAGCGCGCGCCGACAATCAGGTCGGTGCCGCTGATGGTGTTGGCAAAACTGGCGCGGGCTTCGGTGCGCACCCGCTCGACGGCGAGCAGCAAACACACCGAGAGGGCGATGGCGAACACCGTCAGCCACGCAGTAAAGCGGCGGTTGCCCAGGCTGGCGAGGGCGAGACGCAGTAGATACATCCTTAAATCTCCGTGAGCAGGCCGTTGAGGAACGTAGGCGAGGCCGCCGAGACAAGGCAAAAACAGGCGAGAAAGCGGAGTTTACTGGTGTAAATGAGCATTTCGAGCCTGTTTTTAACGCCGTATCGGCAATGTAGGTAGTTTCTCAATGGTCTGCGGGGCGGGTGGCTTTGTTCAGCTCAGCGAGCGACAGGCTGCGGTCAAACAGCCGTGCCAGGCTCTGGTCGTGGCTGACAAATAGCAGGCTGGAGCCGGCCTCGCGGCACTCGGCGAACAGCAGCTCGAGAAAGGCTTCGCGGGCATCAGCATCCAACGCCGAGGTGGGCTCGTCGGCGATCACCAGCTCCGGCTGACCGATCAGCGCACGGGCAGCGGCCACGCGCTGCTGCTGGCCGATCGACAGGTCACCGGCGCGGCGCGCTAGCAATTCCGGCTGGTGCAAACCGAGGTGGGCGAGCAGGGCGTTGGTGGCCTTGGCCACGCTGCCATGGCGTTGCACCGCGCGGCTGGCGCGCAGCGTGGAGAAATGACAGGGCAGTTCGACGTTCTCACGCACCGAGAGAAACGGCAGCAGGTTGAACTGCTGGAAAATATAGCCGGTGTGATCGACGCGAAAGCGGTCGCGGGCGCTGGCGGACAGCGTACTCAAGTCCTGCTCAAGCAGCTGGATGCTGCCGCGGTTGGGCTTCTGTACGCCGCCGAGCAAGCCGAGCAGGGTGGTCTTGCCGCTGCCGCTGGGGCCTTTGAGAAACAGGCTTTCGCCGCGTTGCAGGGTGAACGCGTCGATGTTCAGCAGCTCAGGCTGGCCGGGCCAGGCAAAGCCGAGGTTGGACAGGTGGATCAGGGCTGAGCTCATAAAGTAAGCGGCCGGGTTACCCCGGCCGTTCTGCTGCAAAAGGGGTTGTTAGAAACTCAGGGTCGGCTGCGCGGGTGTCAGCTCCAGGCCCTGCTGGCCATTCGGGCCGATCAGTTGTACCTGAATTTTCTCGGTGGCGGGGAAGCGCTTGAACAGTTCGCCGAGGTTAAGTTGTTTCAATGCTTCAGGCTTCTGGCAGTCGAGGCTGTAGTGCACGTGGATATCACTGTGTTCGCTGTCTTTGGCGTGCTCATGGTGGTCGTCGTGCTTGTGCTCTTCGTGCCCATGTTCAGTAAATAGCGGGCTTTCCAGTTCTTGCTTGTTGACGCTGCAGTCGCCTGCGGCCAGGCCGAACAGCGCCTGCGGTTGTTCCAACTGGCTGCGCGCGGCCGCAACCTTGGCTTTGTCGGCAGCGCTCTTGGCGGCATGCTCGAAGCCCACCAGGTTCATCGCCGGGCTTTCCAGTTGCAGTTCCAGCGCTTTGCCATCGAGTACCACGTTGAGTTGCGCGGCGCCGTGCTCGTGAGCGTCCAGGCTGCCGTGCTCGGCGTGAGCACGCCCGTGGTCATGTTCATGGCTGTGTTCGGCTGCGAGGGCGGCGAGGGGCAGCAGGGCAAACGGCAGTGCAAGTAGCAGGCGGCGCATGGTGATCTCCGATCAGAGGTTAATGATTGTTACGTTATAACAACTTTGTGGCGCCCGTGACCAGCCTTGCTTGGCGACCTGCACTGGACGTGGGAGCATGGCGGCTGATCAGTTGAGGGTGGAATGATGGTGCGAATTCGTGGGCAGATCGGTGCCTGGCCGGTGGACCTGACGGTTGAGCTGGATGCGCAGGACTGGGCGCAGCTGGCTCAGCACGTGAGCCTTGAGCCGCCCGCTGCGCCGGCTGCGGTTGCCGCGCCAGTGGCCAATGATGCGTTGTGGCAAACCACCCTGGAGTTGCTGCGCCAGGCGGGGCAGATCGACGGGCCGCAGCTGCTCGGGCAGTTGGCTGGGCTGGCGGGCGGTGAGGCAGCGGGCAAACGCCTGCTGGTGCGGCTGCGCCATTGCGCACAGGTTCGCGTGGAAACCGGCGTCGATGCGCCGATTTATTACTGGATTGGTTAATGGCGCAGCACGGGGCAGGTTATCGATCACCTGACTTGTCGCGGCTAAAGCCTCTCCCACGAGTACAGCTGGTTCTGTAGGCGGGTTTTAGCCACGATGATCGGGTTAGTAGATCGCCTGATACAGCTTGCGGCGGTAGGTGGTGACCAGCGGGTGGTCATTGCCCAGCAGGTCGAAGACTTGCAGCAGGGTCTTGTGTGGCAGACCGTCGGCGTAGCTGCGGTTGCGGATAAACAGCTTGAGCAGGGCGTCCAGCGCCGGCTCGTAGTGCTGGCGCGCCAGTTGCTGAACGGCTAGCTGGTGGCTCGCCTCATCGTCGTTGGCATTTTGCGCTAAACGGGTTTTCAGGCTGGCCACATCCGGCAGTTCGGCCGCCTGGCGCAGGAAAGTCAGCTGCGCGCGGGCCCCGGCCAGGGCTTGTTTATGTTCATCGCCTTTGACCGCGCCCAGTACCGCTTCGGCTTCGCCCAGTTCACCGCGCTCGGCCAGGCAGCGCGCATACAGAATCAGCGCGGCAGCGTGTTCATTGTTTTCCGTCAGCAGCACCTTAAGCAGGGCTTCGGCATCGGCAAAGCGGCCTTCGCTGAACAGCGCCTGCGCCGCTTCCATCGGGTCGGCCGCGACCGGTGCTGGTTCGGCGACGTGAGGCTTGAGCATTTCGCGAATCGCCGACTCGGGTTGCGCGCCCGCAAAGCCGTCCACCGGCTGGCCGTTCTTGAACAGCACCACGGTCGGTAGGCTGCGGATGCCGAAGCGCGCCACGATGTCCTGCTCGATATCGCAGTTGACCTTGGCCAGCAGCAATTCGCCGTTGTATTCCTCGGTGATCTTCGCCAGCAGCGGCATCAGTGCCTTGCACGGCGCGCACCACTCGGCCCAGAAATCCACCAGTACCGGCTTCTGGAAGGAGTTTTCGATCACCAGCTGTTCAAAGCTGGCGCTGCCTGCGATATCAACGATGTAAGGGGACGTGCTCATGATCGGTCTCGGCGATGCGAAAAGTGGGATGGACTATAAATGCGGGCTGGGTCTGGCGGATACAAGGGCTGTTAGCTGCGTTCGGCGTGGTACAGGCTGACATGACGAAATTCAGCCGGTTCGGCCAGGTCCGGCCAGGTGCAGGCCTCGAGTACACCGAGGCGCTGATACAGCGGGTGTTGAAAGTCGCGCACCCGTGAATCTGCCACCAGCGCTTGACGTCCACGACTGAGGAACTGGTCGAGCAGCGGCAGGTTGGCGCGGTCGTAAAGCACGTCGGCGACGATAATCAGGTCGAAGCGGTCAGCCTCGGCAAAGAAGTCCGTCGAGTAGCTCAGTTGCACATCGTTGAGTGCCGCGTTGGCCTGGCAGGACGCAATTGCCAATGGATCAAGGTCGCAGGCCACGACTTCCAGCGCGCCGGCTTTGGCTGCAGCAATCGCCGCCACACCTGAGCCCGCACCGAAATCCAGCACGCGCTTGCCGTGCACCCACTCAGGGTGCTGGGCCAGCCAGCGCGCCAGGACCAGGCCGCTGGCCCAGCAGAAGCACCAGTAGGGCGGTTCTTCGAGGATCAGGCGGGTTTCTTCCGGACTGAAGCAGCGGTCCATGTTCGCCGGGTCGATCAGCCACAGTTTGATTGCAGTGCCGGGCAGGGTTTGCGCGCTGAGCTGGGCGTCACCCAGCAGTTCGCTGAGCGCAGCCTGCAGGGCGGCCGGTGCTGTCATGGCGCAGGTACCAGGCGCAACTCCCCGAGGTTCTGGGTTTCGCCGCGAGCAATCGGTTGCGCGGGCAGGCGCAGAATCAGCCGGCCAGCCTGATTGGCGCGGCCATGCAGCTCGATACGGCTGTGTTTATTGAAGGTTTCCGGGTTAAACGGCAAGCGAAACGCCAGCGGGTTGCCGGTACCGCGCAGCTGGATATTGCCCAGCAGCGTTTGCGGCCGGCCGCGTTGATCGACCGCCAGCAGCGCCAGCTCGACATCTGCCGCGTTGGGCACATTCAGCAGGCTACCGCTCAGTTCGCGCTGATGCGCAGGCAGCGGCACCGCTTCAGCCGGGTGCTGCGTCGGTGCGGAAACGGTGGGTTGGACGGGCGCTGGACTGTCGTTGGCGCAGGCTGTCAGCAGGGCGATCAGGCTTGCGAGAATCAGTGGTTGTATCGGCTTGGGGGCTTTCATTGACGGTCTCAACTGCGCTGCTTGGCATGGGCGCCTGTATACCGCAATCCCCTCGGCTTGTCTTGCCTGCGGGATGCGCTACCATGGCTACCTTCGTTCTAAGGCTGGCCTTATTTATGCACTGTCCCTTCTGCGGTGCCAATGACACCAAAGTGATCGACTCGCGCCTGGTTGCCGAGGGCGAGCAGGTGCGTCGTCGGCGTGAATGCCTGGCCTGTGAAGAGCGGTTCACCACCTTTGAAACCGCCGAGTTGGTGATGCCGCGCCTGATCAAACAGGACGGCAGCCGCCAGCCCTTCGATGAAGACAAGCTGCGCGCCGGCATGCAGCGGGCGTTGGAGAAGCGCCCGGTGAGTATCGAGCGCCTCGAGGCCGCGATTGCCCACATCAAGCACAAGCTGCGCGCCACCGGCGAGCGCGAGATCAAGTCCCTGGTGCTGGGTGAGTTGGTCATGGGGGAACTGCAGAAACTTGATGAAGTCGCCTATATCCGCTTTGCCTCGGTTTACAAACGCTTTCAAGACCTCAACGAGTTCCGTGAGGAAATCGACCGACTGTCCCGCGAGCCTATTAAAGGTTGATGATGAATTCAGATCACGCCTTTATGGCGCGCGCGCTGGAGCTGGCCCGTAAAGGCCTGTACTCCACTCACCCTAATCCGCGCGTGGGCTGCGTGATCGTGCGTGACGGGCGCATCGTCGGCGAAGGCTGGCATGCCCGTGCCGGTGAACCGCATGCTGAAGTGCACGCGCTGCGTCAGGCTGGTGACAAGGCTCGTGGCGCGACGGCCTACGTCACCCTGGAACCCTGCAGCCACCACGGGCGCACACCACCTTGCGCCGATGCTCTGATCAACGCCGGCATTGCCCGTGTGGTCGCCGCCATGCAAGACCCCAATCCACAAGTCGGTGGTGATGGTTTACTTCGCTTGATGCATGCCGGTATCGCGGTGCAGAGCGGCGTGTTGGAAACCGAGGCGCGGGCGCTGAATGCCGGGTTTATCAAACGTATGGAGCAGGGCCTGCCCTTTGTCCGGGTCAAGCTGGCGATGAGCCTGGATGGGCGTACCGCCATGGCCAGCGGCGAAAGTCAGTGGATCACCGGGCCCGCCGCGCGTGCTGCCGTACAGCGGTTGCGGGCCCGCGCCAGTGTGGTACTGACCGGTGCCGATACGGTGCTGGCCGATGATGCCCGGCTCACCGTGCGACCCGACGAGCTGGGCCTTGGCGCGGAATTGAGCGCGCTGGCGCAGGCGCGGCCGCCATTACGGGTGCTGGTCGATGGCCGCCTGCGTGTGCCGCTCAGCGTGCCGTTTTTTCAGGCTGGCGCAGCACTGGTGGCGACCTGTGCCGCGGCCTCGGCGCGTGATCGCTATCTGGACGATGGGCACGAACTATTGGCGGTGCCGGGCAGTAACGGCCATGTTGACCTGCGCAAGCTACTGATCGACCTGGCGGCGCGTGGCGCCAATGAAGTCCTGGTCGAGGCCGGTCCACGCCTGGCCGGCGCATTCGCTCGGCTGGGGTTGGTGGATGAGTACCAGTTGTTTGTCGCCCCCAAGCTGCTTGGCTCCAGCGCGCGACCGTTGTTGGACCTGCCGCTGGCGCGCATGGCTGACGCCCCGGCGTTGAAGATTGTCGAAATGCGTGCTGTCGGTGATGACTGGCGCATCATCGCGGTGCCACAGCCAGCCGTTTGATGGGTGGTTATTCATCGTATCGTTTGCCGATGCAGGGCATCGGCAATGTGTGGTAAAACGCGTCTCGGCTGCGCAAGCGGTCGCAACGTTCTCAGGGCGGGGTGTAATTCCCCACCGGCGGTAATGGCTGCAAGGCCTAGCCCGCGAGCGCTCGTACGGCATCTGCCCGGCGAGGTCAGCAGACCCGGTGTGATTCCGGGGCCGACGGTATAGTCCGGATAAAGAGAGAGCGGGATTGCCTCCATGGGCGCTATGCGCCTGTCTGCAAAATCCCTATCGATCGGCATTGCCCTGTTTTTAATCAAAACAGGAGTTCGTCCATGCTGTTCAGCATCATCTTCAATGTGAAACCGGAGGGCATATGTTCACCGGCATAATCGAATCCATCGGTAGCATTCGCGCCATGACCCCCAAAGGCGGTGATGTGCGTGTCTACGTGGCCACGGGCAAGCTTGATCTTGGCGATGTCAAACTGGGCGACAGCATCGCCGTTAATGGTGTCTGCCTGACCGCTGTAGAGCTGCCCGGCGACGGCTTCTGGGCCGACGTCAGTCGCGAGACGCTGGCACGTACCGCCTTTGTCGACCTCAAGCCCGGTAGCGCGGTGAACCTGGAGAAAGCCCTGACGCCCACCAGCCGCCTCGGTGGGCACCTGGTCAGTGGTCACGTCGATGGCGTTGGTGAGATCGTCTCACGCGCCGATAACGCCCGCGCCGTGCAATTCAAGGTGCGCGCCCCGCGCGAGCTGGCCAAGTACATCGCGCACAAAGGCTCTATCACTGTCGATGGCACCAGCCTGACCGTCAATTCAGTCGATGGTGCCGAGTTCGAGCTGACCATCGTGCCGCACACGCTGGCCGAAACCATCATGGTCGACTACCAGGCCGGGCGTAAGGTCAATCTTGAAGTTGACCTGCTGGCGCGTTACCTCGAGCGCCTGCTGCTTGGCGACAAGGCTGCCGAGCCCAAGGCCTCGGGGCTGACCGAAAGTTTTCTCGCCGAACACGGCTACCTGAATAATTGAGGAGACGCCCGATGGCGCTCAATACCGCTGAAGAACTTATTGAAGACATCCGCGCCGGCAAGATGGTCATCCTCATGGATGACGAAGACCGCGAGAACGAAGGCGATATCATCATCGCCTCGGAGTGTGTGACCGCTGAGCACATCAACTTCATGGCGCGCTTCGCCCGTGGCCTGATCTGCATGCCGATGACCCGCGAGCGCTGCGAGCTGCTCAACCTGCCGCTCATGGCACCGCGTAATGGCTCCGGCTTCGGCACCAAATTCACCGTCTCTATCGAGGCGGCCGAAGGCGTGACCACCGGCATTTCCGCCGCTGACCGCGCGCGGACCGTACAGGCTGCCGTGGCACGCAATGCAGTGGCGGCGGATATTGTCAGCCCGGGCCACATTTTCCCGCTGATGGCCCAGGCGGGCGGTGTCCTGGCGCGTGCCGGTCATACCGAAGCCGCCTGCGACCTGGCGCGCATGGGCGGCTTCGAACCGAGCGGTGTGATCTGCGAGATCATGAACGACGACGGCACCATGGCCCGTCGTCCGGAGCTGGAGAAGTTTGCCGAAGAGCACGGTCTGAAGATCGGCACCATCGCCGACCTGATCCACTACCGCCTGATTCACGAGCGCACGGTCGAGCGTGTCAGTGAGCAACCGCTGGACACCGAACTGGGGCAGTTCAACCTGGTGACTTACCGCGACGGCGTGGAAAACACGGCGCACATGGCTCTGACGCTGGGCACGGTGTGTGCCGAAGAGCCGACGCTGGTACGGGTGCATAACATGGACCCGTTGCGCGATCTGTTCCTGGTCAATCAGCCGGGCCGCTGGAGCCTGCGCGCGGCCATGGCCGAGGTGGCCAAGGCTGGCAGTGGTGTGGTGCTGCTGCTCGGCAATCCACTGACCGGGCCTGAGCTGCTGGCGCTGTTGGGCCGTCAGCAGCCAGCCAGCCCTGCGACTTACAGCACGGTGGGGGCCGGTTCGCAGATTCTGCGCGACCTCGGGGTGCGCAAGATGCGCCTGATGAGTGCGCCGATGAAGTTCAACGCGATATCCGGTTTCGACCTGGAAGTTGTAGAATACCTGCCCGCTGAATAACGGCCGCTGCGTGATTGCGCGTGGGCAGCCTGTATGGCAACAGGTTCGGCTTGCTTGTTTACTTCGGTAAACCCGCGCCGCGCCTGCCTTGCTCTGGTTGTCCTGCGCTGGCCACGCGCTGTTCCGTTGGGCTATACATTTTTTGCCCTCTGGCTCTTTAACGCTATATGAGATTTGTTTTATGACCCTGAAGACCATCGAAGGTACGTTCATCGCTCCCAAGGGCCGTTTTGCCCTGGTTGTCGGCCGTTTTAACAGCTTTGTTGTCGAGAGCCTGGTCAGCGGTGCCGTTGATGCCCTGGTGCGTCATGGCGTGAGCGAGAGCAACATCACCATCATTCGTGCGCCGGGCGCGTTCGAGATCCCGCTGGTGGCGCAGAAAGTTGCGCAGCGCAGCGAGTACGACGCGATCATCGCCCTCGGCGCGGTTATCCGTGGCGGCACCCCGCATTTTGAATACGTGGCGGGTGAGTGCACCAAAGGCCTGGCTCAGGTGTCCATGGAGTTCGGCGTGCCGGTTGCCTTCGGCGTACTGACCGTAGATTCCATCGAACAAGCCATTGAGCGTTCCGGCACCAAGGCCGGTAACAAGGGTGCTGAAGCTGCACTGTCGGCCCTGGAAATGGTCAGCCTGCTGGCGCAGTTGGAGGCCAAGTGAGCCAGAACGACAGCGCCGGGCAACCGCCGAAAGGCCCGAAAGCCCCCAGCACCAAGACCCTCGCGCGCCGTCAGGCGCGCTCCCTGGCCATGCAGGCGCTGTATTCCTGGCACATGGCGGGGCAGTCGCTGAACGAAATCGAAGCGCAGTTCCGCGTCGATAACGACTTCAGCACAGTCGATGGTGCTTATTTCCACGAAATTCTGCATGGCGTGCCACGGCAGAAGCCAGAAATTGATGGTGCGTTCGAGTCGCTGCTTGACCGTCCATTGGAGGAGATCGACCCGGTCGAGTTGTCGATCCTGCGTCTGTCGACCTACGAGCTGAAGAACCGTATCGATATCCCCTATCGTGTGGTGATCAACGAAGGCATCGAACTGGCCAAGGTGTTTGGTGCAACTGACGGGCATAAATTCGTCAATGGTGTGCTGGACAAGCTGGCTCCGCGTTTGCGCGCGGATGAAGTTCGCGCCAACAAGCGTTGATCGGGCTTGCCTGTCTTGGGTGAGTTTGAGCTGATCCGTCACTACTTCGCCGCTGCGTCCTGTGCGCAGGCTGGCGAAGGTGTGGCATTGGGCATCGGCGATGACTGTGCCTTGCTGACGCTGCAGCCGGGCGAGCAGCTGGCGATTTCCACCGACACGCTGGTGGCCGGGGTGCATTTTCCCAAGGCAGCCGACCCCTTCCTGCTGGGCCAGCGCGCCCTGGGTGTTTCTGTCAGTGATCTGGCGGCCATGGGCGCGACGCCGCTTGGCTTTACCCTGGCGTTGACCTTGCCTCATGCGGCCGTCAGCTGGCTGGAAGGCTTTGCCCGTGGCCTGGACCAGATGGCCCAGTGCTGTGCCATTCGCCTCATCGGCGGTGACACCACCCGCGGGCCGCTGAGCCTTACCCTGACGGTTTTTGGACGTGTGCCCAGCGGCATGGCGCTGACCCGCAAGGGCGCACAGGCGGGTGATCTGCTGTGTGTCGGCGGGGCGCTGGGCGACGCCGCCGGTGCCTTGCCGCTGGTCCTGGGCCAGCAGCGTGCCGATTCGCCGCAGGCGGCAGCACTGCTGGCACGCTACTGGTCGCCATTGCCACAACTGGCGTTGGGGCTGGCTCTGCGTGGCAAAGCCAGCGCGGCGCTGGACATCTCCGATGGCCTGCTGGCGGACTGTGGGCATATCGCTGCAGCCTCGGGTGTGGAGTTGGTTATTGAGCAGGCCCGAGTGCCCTTATCCGATGCCTTGCGGGCGCAGGTTGGCGATGCTGCTGCACTGCAATGTGCGCTGAGCGGTGGCGATGACTATCGGCTGGCCTTTACGCTGCCGTCTCACTGTCTGGCTGATGTGCAGGATGCTGGTTTTCCGGTGCAGGTGATCGGCTGTGTGGTTGCAGGCCAGGGTGTGACCCTGCTGGATCCGCTCGGTCAGCGCGTAGAACCGCCTCGGCGGGGTTATCAACATTTTGGAACGACCTGTGACTGATCATCCCAAGCAAGTCCCTGCCGAGTTTGTACCGCCTTCGGTGTGGCGCAACCCCTGGCATTTCCTGGCGTTCGGTTTTGGTTCCGGTACATTGCCGAAAGCGCCGGGTACCTGGGGGTCACTGGTTGCCCTGCCATTTATTCCGTTGCTGCAGATGCTGCCGGACTGGGGGTACTGGTTGATGCTGGGCGCCACCATGTTGTTTGGCTTCTGGCTGTGCGGCAAGGTGGCCGATGACCTGCGAGTACACGACCACGAAGGCATCGTCTGGGACGAAATGGTCGGTATGTGGATTACTCTCTGGCTGGTTCCACACGGCTGGGGTTGGCTGCTGCTAGGCTTTTTACTGTTTCGCGTGTTCGACATCCTCAAACCCTGGCCGATTCGCTGGGTGGATCGGCATGTACACGGCGGTGTCGGCATCATGCTCGATGACGTGCTGGCGGGGGTATTTGCCTGGATGGCGCTGCAGTTGATCGTTTGGGGCTGGACGAATGGACTGGCGTCTGCGCTGGGCGCGTAAGGAGAGGTAGGCGATGAAACGCTGCTGGGGGCTATGGTTAGTGCTGAGCGTTGTCAGTTCGCTGGCACACGCCGCTACGCCGACGAGCGTGCAGATTGCTGCCGAAGCCTGGCCGGAACACACGCAAGCCGATGGTCGCGGGCTGGCCTGGGAAATTTTCCGTCAGGTGTTCGAGCCGGCAGGTGTGCAACTGAATATCCAGAGCGTCCCTTACACCCGTTCGATTGGACTGGTTCAGCGAGGCGAGGCCGATGCCTGGGCCGGGTCCTACCACAACGAGGTTCAGCAAGGCGTGTTCTATCCGCGCTGGCACTATGACGCTGATCAAATATCGGCGCTTGGGCTGCGTACGCAGGCCCGGCCGACCCTCGATACGCTGGATCAGTACCGGTTGATCTGGGTGCGTGGTTATGAATATCAGCGCTACCTGCCGAAGGTTGGCGAGTACCGCGAAGTCATACGGCGCGGCGGGATTCTCGGCATGTTGGATCAGCATCATGCTGATTTCTATATTGATGCTGTAACCGAGGTCGATGACGTACTGAGCACTGCGCGTGAGCCGGCCCGCTATTACGTCACGCATCTGACCAAGCTGCCGGTTTATCTGGGGTTCGCTGATAACGCTCGCGGCCGTGCGCTGGCTGAGCTGTTTGATAAGCGGATGACTGTGTTAATCAATAACGGCAGTTTGCGGCCGATTTTCCAGCGTTGGCAACAACCCTATCCGTTCAACTAACTGTGCGAGATGCGTCATGCATGCGTTGAAAATCCTGGCTCTGAGTGCCTCGCTGTTGACCGTCAACGTGGCTGTTGCGGTCACTCAGGTGCGCGTTGTTGGCTTGTTTCCGGGGGCTGCCGTATTAAACGTCGATGGTCAGCGCAAGCTGGTCAAGGTGGGTCAGGTTGGGCCCGGTGGTGTGCTGGTGGTCAGCGCTGACAGCCGCGGCGCCGTGTTGCGGGTTGATGGGGTCGAGCGCGCTTACAGTCTCAGTCGTGAATACAGCGAAGGCTTTGCCGAACCGACCAAAAAGCAGCTCAGCGTCGCCAAAGGTGTCGGTGGTCATTACTGGGTTGCCGGCTCGGTCAACAGTCACCCGATCCAGTTTATGGTCGACACCGGAGCCACCTCCGTGGCATTGAACGATGAGCATGCGCGTCGTCTCGGTATCGACTACCGCGCAGTGGGCATACCGCTGCAGGTAAGTACTGCCAGCGGTACTGCGCGTGGCTGGCGCGTGAGCCTGGATCGGGTCAAGGTTGGCGAGCTGGAGGTGTTGGGGGTTGAGGCCGTGGTGCTGGAGGGTGGCTCACCAAGTGAAGCGTTGCTGGGGATGAGCTTTCTCGGTCGGGTAGGCTGGAAGGTTGAGCAGGATGTGCTGGTGCTGGAGTCCAAGTACTAGCCAGTCGCGGTCGCGTGTTCGATTCTTATCATCAGAAATTCAGGCTGAGCGGCTGCCAGGGCCTGCTGTTACAATGCCGGCCACATTCTTTCTGCCATTTATCTTTAGGAGCATCCGGTGTCCGTCGTGTTTGTCGCCGCCTCCCAGCTGCCTACCCCCTTTGGCGTATTTACCATGCATGGCTTTCTTGAAGAGGCCACGGGCAAGGAGCATGTAGCCCTGACCTTTGGTGATGTGGCTGATGGTGCGCCTGTATTGGGGCGTTTGCATTCCGAATGCCTGACCGGTGATGCGCTGTTCAGTCTGCGTTGTGATTGTGGATTTCAGCTCGAGGCCGCGTTGCGTGCCATCGCCAGTGAAGGGCGGGGCGTTCTGCTCTATCTGCGCCAGGAAGGCCGGGGTATTGGCTTGCTGAACAAAATTCGTGCCTATGAGCTGCAGGACGGCGGTGCCGATACCGTCGAGGCGAATGAACGTCTGGGCTTTGGTGCCGATCAGCGTGATTACGCCATCTGCTTGCCGATGCTTGATCATCTGGGCATCAGCCAGCTCAAGCTGATGACCAATAACCCGCGCAAGGTCAAGGCGCTGGGCGATATGGGCATCAACGTGGCGACCCGCGTGCCACTGCAGATTGATCACAACCCGCACAACAGAAAATACCTGGCGACCAAAGCCGGCAAACTCGGGCACATGCTTGGCAGTTTGCATCAGGGTGAGGTTGAGGAAAGCCTGTGACGCGCGGCGAAGTGCGTCGGCGACTGGCGCTGGAGTGGTGGCGGCAACTGGCGGTGACCCTGGCCCCGCTGTTTGTCTTCAATCTGCTGTTTGGGGCCGGTCAACAGACAGGCTTGTTGACTATGCCGCTGTTTATCGCCGGTCTGGCCTCGATGTTTGTCAGCTTGCCGTTGTTCAGCGCCTATAAGCGTGCGCTGATCGCCACGGAAAAAAGCCTCGACGGTCCGGCTGAGCACGATGCCTGGCTGGAGCTGACGCGGGTGCGGCGTCTGGCCCTGCTGGGTGCGGCCTTACCGGCCTGGATCGCGGCGCTGGCGGTCTTTGCCGGGCTTGAGGCAATCCCGCTGATTCTGCTGGCGCTGTCCAGCATCGTGCTGCTGTACCTCTATCGCATTCCTCGCCAACTCGGCTGATGCGCGGCCTGCTGCTCTGTGTATTGCTGTCACTCACCTGGCCGGTGGCAGCCGCCCAACGGGTGGTTACCCTGGCGCCATCGCTGACCGAAATTGTTCTTGAGCTGGGGGCCGCAGATCGCTTGGTCGGCGTGCTCGATGGTGGGGCGCGGCCGGCAGCTATAAGCCATCTGCCCTCTGTCGGCCGCTTAGGTCAGCTGGAGTTGGAAAGTCTGTTGCAGGTGCAACCTGATCTGGTGCTGTTATGGCCCGACAGTATCAGTGCGACACAGCGTCAGCAGTTGCAGCGCATCGGTGTGCCCGTGTTGGTGGTCGAACCGCGCAAACTGGCTGAGCTGGCTGACCAGTTTGTTGACATTGCCGCGCGGGTCGACCGTGTCGAGCGGGGCCGGCATCTGCAGCAGCAATTCAACCAGGGCTTGCAGCGTTTGAGCCAGCGTTACCGGCGTGAGCGGCCGGTACGCCTGTTCTATCAGGTTTGGGATGTCCCGCTGTATACCATCGGCGGCCAGCAGATCATCAGCGACGCACTGGCGGTGTGTGGTGCCACCAATGTTTTTGCGGACCTGAGTCTGCCTGCTCCGCAGGTGAGTGTGGAGGCCGTGCTTGAACGCAACCCGGAGGTGATTCTGGCCAGTGTGCAGGCGCAACTGGATGCCTGGCGAGTATGGCCGGGACTGGCAGCGGTGGAGCGTCAACAACTGTGGCGTGTGCCGGACGATGGTCTGGAGCGGCCGAGCTTTCAGATGCTGGCCGCGATCGAAGCGCTGTGCGAGCGCCTGGCGAGCGCCCGCTAAACCATGGCCCTGAGCCTGCCCGCTCAGGGCCTGTCACTCAGAAGCGGTAGCCCAGGCTGAGCTTGACCTGCTCTTCGGCCGCCGGGTAGCTGCTGGCGCTGCTGGCAAAGACATCGTAGCGTTTGCCGGTGAGGTTATTCAGGCGCAATGTGCTGCTGAACTGTCTGTAGTTGTAGCTCAGCGCTGCATTGATCAGGGTATAGCCGCCGGCCTGCTGCTGATTGTTGGCATCGTCCCCTGAGTAATAGCGGCGCCCGGTGTACACGGCTTCCAGATACGTGTGCAGCCCTTGAATGATCCGGTAGTTGAGGTGCGCACTGGCCGTGTTGCGGGCCACCCATGGCACGCTGTTGCCCTGGAAGGAGCCTGCACGAAATTCCGCATCGGTAAAGCTGTATTGGCCGCCGATGCTCAGGCGCTCGCTCAATTGGCGCTCTGCCTCCAGTAGCAGTCCGTCACGGCGGGTTTTATCCAGATTGATATTGGCGCCGCGACCATTCCAGCTGTTGGGGTTGGCAATCAGTGCGTCGTAGAGCAGTTCGTCCTGCAAATCCAGTCGATACAGCGTTGCTTGATAGCGCTGCACGCCGTCTTGCCACTCGACGCCGCTTTCCCAGGACACACCGGTTTGCGGTTTGAGGAACTCGACCCCCGGCAGGACAAAGGCATTGTCGTCCACGTTGGCCCAGCGCAGCACGTCCTCACGCTTGAGAAACAGGCGCGTCTCTTGGTTGGCTTGCCAGTTCAGGCCGATGCTGGTGCTGTCTTCGCGATCCTTGTGCTGTTTGCGGCTCGCCTTGTTATGGTCGTCCGCTTCGCTGCTGCGGTAGCCGGCAGTAACCGTTACGCCGCGCCCAAGCCCCTGGCTTAACTGGCTATACCAGTCGCGCTGGGTCTGCTGGAAGTCGGTGCCCCAGGATGATTGGGCGTCACTGCTTATGTGGTCGTGGCCAAGTAGCCATTCTCCAGCGCCAAGGCTGTTGCCGTAGCGTGCACTCAACCTGGGGCTGATGCTTTCCGTGCGGGTGTCCTGGGTAAAGCGGCTGGGAGCGGCAAAGCTGCCAACGCTGTCCTGATCGCTGTGGCTGTAGTCGAGGTTGCTCGTCCAGGTGTCATCCAGTTGCTGTTCCAGGGCAAAACGATGAACCTGCGTCTTGCTGTCGTTCCAGGCCGTCGAGTCGCTTTGCTTGCGGTCTGCATGGCGCTGCGCCCTGCTCATGGCATTGGGGTACAGCAGTTCATCGTCGACCGTCTGGTACTCATACAGTGCATGGCCACTGTCATGGTCATGGCGCAGACGGGCGAAGGCGTTGCTGTAGCTGGCGTTGTTATGGTCGCGGTAGTTGTCGGCCGTACGCGACTCGCCGCTCAGGTAAGTCGAAAATCCACCGCCGAGTTGCTGGTAGATATGCCCGCGCAAGGCCTCCAGATCATGGCTGCCGCGACTGGCTTCGAGATAGCCCTCGTTGCGGCTTGGGGTGCGGGTAACGATGTTGATGACGCCGCCCACCGCCTGGTCGCCATACAGTACGGTGCCGGCGCCGCGGATGATCTCGATGCGTTCGATATTACCCAGTGGCACGCTGTTGAGGTCAGCGCCTGCCTGGCTGGGTTGGTTAAGGCGGCGACCATCCACCAGAATCAGGGTGTTGTTTACCGCATTTTCGCCAAAGCCACGCAGGCTGAAGGTGGCTCGGCTGCCATCGCCAATGGTGTCGCGGACTTGTATCCCCGCCTCAGCACGCAGCACATCGAGTAACGAGTGAGCGGCAGATTGCTCAATCTGTTGGCGGTCAATCACCCTGACGCTGGCCGGTGCCTGGGTTTGCAGGGGCGTGGCGCGGGTAATCACCAGCGGTTGGGCCTGATAGGGCGGGTTGGCTTCGTTGGCCAGGGTCAGGCCTGGGGCCAGTGTGACAGCCAGAGCAAGGCGAGATAATTTCACAGGAAATCCTCAAAAGATCGAACGACTTTTGAGGAGGGCAGGGGCAAGAACGGGCGCGCAAACGCTGCCTGAGCTTGACGGTGATGCCCTCCGCAACACCAGTCACATCCAGCAAGGCCGGTCTCCGGGCTCTCGACGTGCGCCGCCTCGCCTTCCCGGGATAACCCAGTGGCGTTGAGGTGACGTGCAGAACGACTCTGCGGTCGATTACCGTTGCGGGGGCAGCGCCGGGATGGTTCGTCAGAACGCACCGGCTTCCCGTTTAACGCCGCTTCACTGTAGAAGGGCGCACCTTGGCGGAAGTAAAACGCCGCGCACCTTAATGCGCGGTTGGATGAATTACAAGCAAGCCTGGCTCAGCCCTGGATGAGCGGTATTCATGCGCAAGGGCTGGCGAGGCGCGCGCGGATGGCGGCCTCGATGCCGGCGGCATCCAGCCCGCATTCGGCGAGCATCTGCGCTGGCTTGGCGTGTTCGACGTAGTAGTCCGGCAGCCCCAGGTGCAGCACCGGTTTGAGGATGCCAGCGTGGGCGAGGAACTCGCTGACGGCACTGCCAGCGCCGCCCATTACGCTGTTCTCTTCGAGGGTCACCAGCAGTTCGTGGCTGGCGGCCAGCTGGCGCACGAGCGCTTCATCCAGCGGTTTAACGAAGCGCATGTCGACCACTGTTGCATCCAGCACTTCGCCGACCTTGAGGGCTTCGGCCAGTTGTACGCCAAAGACCAACAGGGCGGTTTGCTTGCCGTGGCGGCGAACGATGCCCTTGCCGATTTCCAGCGGTTCCAGGCCCGGCTCGATGGCGGCATTCGGACCGCTGCCACGCGGATAGCGCACGGCGGCGGGGCCATTGAACAGGTGACCGGTGGTGAGCATGCGGCGCAGTTCGTTTTCATCGCTCGGTGTCATCACCAGCATGCCGGGGA
This sequence comes from Pseudomonas sp. SL4(2022), assembly GCF_026625725.1. Lineage (NCBI taxonomy): Bacteria > Pseudomonadati > Pseudomonadota > Gammaproteobacteria > Pseudomonadales > Pseudomonadaceae > Pseudomonas > Pseudomonas sp. SL4(2022). The sequence continues at coordinate 974,749 of NZ_CP113060.1, read as the reverse complement.
TGCAGCGTAGGTAGGAAATATCAAAGCTGCCGGCGTGGGTCGGGCCGTCTTCGCCGACCAGACCGGCGCGGTCGATGGCGAACAGCACGTCGAGGTGCTGCACGGCCACATCGTGAATCAGCTGGTCATAGGCGCGCTGCAGGAAGGTCGAGTAAATCGCCACCACCGGCTTGGCACCGTCGCAGGCCATGCCGGCGGCGAGGGTCACGGCATGCTGTTCGGCGATGGCGACGTCGAAATAGCGCTCGGGATAACGCTCACTGAACGCCACCAGATCCGAGCCTTCCTTCATCGCTGGCGTAATGCCAAGCAGGCGCGGGTCTGCAGCCGCCATGTCACACAGCCATTGGCCGAACACGCTGGAGTATTTCGGGCCGCTGGCTTGCTTGGGGGCGGCCGGCGCGTTGATCGGCTCCAGCTTGGTGATCGCGTGGTAGCCAATCGGGTCGGCCTCAGCCGGGGCGAAGCCCTTGCCCTTTTTGGTCACCACATGGAGGAACTGCGGGCCGTCGAGGTCGCGCATATTGCGCAGGGTGGCGAGCAGCGTGGGCAGGTCGTGGCCATCGATGGGGCCGACATAGTTCCAGCCCAGCTCTTCGAACAGGGTGCCGGGCACCAGCATACCTTTGGCGTGTTCTTCGACCTTGCGTGCGATTTCCCAGGCACCCGGCAGGTGCGAGAGGATTTTCTTGCTGCCCTCACGCATGTTCGAGTACGTGCGGCTGGAGATGATCTTGGCCAGGTAGTTGGACAGGCCGCCGACGTTCTTGGAAATCGACATGTCGTTGTCGTTGAGGATCACCAGCATGTTGGCACCCACGTCGCTGGCGTGGTTCAGCGCCTCGAAGGCCATGCCGGCGGTCATGGCGCCGTCACCGATCACCGCCACGGCCTTGCGCTTGCTGTTCTGCAGGCGGGCGGCGATGGCCATGCCCAGGGCGGCGCTGATGCTGGTGCTGGAGTGGCCGACGCCAAAGGTGTCGTACTCGCTTTCCGAACGGCGCGGGAAGGCGGCGATGCCGTCCTTCTGCCGTAGGCTGCCCATCTGCTCGCGGCGGCCGGTAAGGATCTTGTGCGGGTAGGCCTGATGGCCCACATCCCACACCAGGCGATCATCCGGGGTGTCGAAAACGTAATGCAGGGCCACGGTCAGCTCGATCACGCCGAGGCCCGCGCCGAAATGCCCGCCCGTCTGCCCGACCGTATACAACAGGTACTGGCGCAATTCGTCGGCCAGGGTTTCCAGCTCTGCTTCGCCCAGGCGGCGTAGCTCGTCCGGCGTATTGGCGCGGTCTAGAAGGGGCGTCAGCGGGCGCTCACGGGGAATCTCGTGGAAGGTCGTCGGCATCAGGCAGATCGTTATAGGTGCAAAAGATGCGGCAGTTTACCCGAAGCGCCGGAAACTGCCCAAACATGGTTCGGCCTAACACGCCTGAGCCTGGATGCATTCCACCTCTGCATCCAGACGCGACAGCGACCTACCAGGTATCGACCGAGCGCTTCTTGCCTGTGCGGGCAGCGGGTTGTGCTGTGGCATTAAGGCCGCGCAGTAGCCAGGCGCGGGTTTCCACAGGGTCGATCACTGCATCGATCTCCAGGAAACTGGCCATATTGATGCCCTTGCCGTTCTCGTAGGCCTTGGCCACCAGCTTGTCGAACAGCTGTTGGCGTGCCGCCGGTTCTTCGACGGCGGCCAGTTCCTTGGCAAACCCCAGGCGCACCGCACCTTCCAGGCCCATTGCACCGAATTCGGCACTGGGCCAGGCGATGGTGAACAGCGGCGAATGGAAGCTGCCGGCAGCCATGGCCTGAGCGCCGAGACCGTAGCCTTTGCGCAGCACTACGGTGAAAAACGGCACGGTCAGGCTGGCGGCGGCGACAAACATGCGCGAGACATGGCGCACCGTGGCCTGTTTCTCGGCCTCCGGGCCGACCATAAAGCCGGGGGTGTCGCACAGCGACAGCAATGGGATATCGAAGGCATCGCACAGCTGCATAAAACGTGCGGCCTTGTCGCCGGCGACTGCGTCGATGGCGCCGCCGAGGTGCGCGGGGTTGTTGGCCAGCAGGCCGAACGGCTTACCTTGGATGCGGATAAACCCAGTGATCAGGCCGGGCGCAAACTCGCGGCGCAGTTCCAGCACGCTGTCCCTGTCGGCGAGGGTGGCGATCACTTGGCGGATGTCATACACGCGCAAACGGTTTTCCGGGATCAGCTGGCGCAGCTCGCGCTGATCGGCGCAATCCCATTCGCTGAGCGCTCCCTGGAAGTAGCTCAGGTACTGCTTGGCCACCTGCACCGCTGCGGCTTCATCGGCCACCCGTACGTCGATGACGCCATTGGTGCCCTGCACGCTCACCGGGCCGACCTGTTCCGGTTTAAAGCTGCCCAGGCCGCCGCCTTCGATCATCGCCGGACCGGCCATGCCGATGGTTGCGTCCTCCGTGGCGATAATCACATCGCAGCAGCCGAGCAGGGCGGCGTTGCCGGCAAAGCAGCGTCCGGACACCACGCCTACCAGCGGCACCAGGCCGGAGAGCTTGGCCATGCCGACAAAGGTGTGGCAGTCCAGCCCGGCTACGCCGACGAAATCGGTATCGCCCGGCCGGCCGCCGCCACCCTCGGCAAACAGCACCACCGGCAAGCGCCACTGCGCGGCGAGGCCGAGCATGCGGTCGGTCTTCTTGTGGTTCATCACCCCCTGGGTGCCGGCAAACACGGTGTAGTCGTAGGCGATGGCCATGCAGCGTGCAGCCTGGTCGCCGAATGCCTTGGCGTTGACCGTGCCGGTGCCGGCCACCAGGCCATCGGCCGGGCTCTGTTCGATCAGCTCGGCCAGCGAGCGCCGACGCCGTTGTGCGGCAATCGCCAGGGCGCCGTATTCGCTGAAACTGCCGTCGTCCAGCAGGTCCGCCAGGTTCTCGCGCACGGTGCGCTGGCCTGTCTTGCGCCGTTTGGCTACGGCGGCAGGACGGCGTACATCGGTGAGGAGCGCGTGGCGTTCGAGCACTTCGGCCAGGTCCGCACGGATATGCTCGAGGTCCAGGCTCTGTTCGCTCTGGTGGGCAGCAGCGTCAACCTCGGCGGGTTCGATAAACAGCAGCGGCTGGCCTTCATTGAGCGCGCTGCCGATCTGCACGGCCAACTGGCGGACGATGCCGCTGTGGCTGGCGGTGACCACAAACTCCATTTTCATCGCCTCCAGCACAGCAAGGCTCTGGCCGACAGTCACCGCATCGCCTTCGGCCACGTCCAGGCTGACCACCACACCCGTGCTGTGGGTCAGCAGGGGCAGGCAGCCTGACGGTGCGTCCGCGACTGTTTCAGCGGCTGGGCCGGCGCTCTGCGTAGCGGCAAAAAAACGGTGCGGATGAGCCTGGTCTTGCACGGCCAGCAGCTCGTTCAGATGGCTTTCGACAAAGCGCGTGGTCAGCTGATAGCTCGCCACCTGCGGTAGGCGCAGCAGGTTCTGCAGCAGGTGTAGGTTGCTCGCCACGCCTTCCAGGCGAAATTCGCACAGTGCACGGTAGGCGCGGCGCAGCGCGCTGGGGTAGTCCGGTGCATGGGCGATCAGCTTGGCCAGCAGTGAGTCGTAACTGGGGCTGACCGGGTAGCCGGCGTAACCATAGCCATCCACACGCAGACCGGGACCGCTGGGCGGCTGGTAGGCCGTCAGGGTGCCAGCGGCCGGGCGGGTGCTGCCATCGGCACTCATGCTTTCCAGGTTGATCCGCAGCTGCACGGCGCAGCCATTAAGCGGCGGTGGTTGCAGCAGGCCGAGCTCGGCCAAGGTGTGGCCGGCGGCCAGTTTGAGCTGGGTGTGCAGCAGATCGACGCCGGTGACCTGCTCGGTGACGGTGTGCTCGACCTGAATGCGCGGGTTGGCTTCCATAAAGTAAAAGCGTTCTGGCTGCTCGGCATCCAGCAGAAATTCGAAGGTGCCCAGGCCCTGGTACTTCGCTGCACCGGCTAGTTTCAGCGCGGCCGCGATCATCCCTTCGCGGGTGGCCGCGGGCAGGTCCGGGCTGGGGGCGATTTCCACCAGCTTCTGCTGGCGACGTTGCAGGCTGCAGTCGCGCTCCCACAGATGGCTCACCGCGCCCGTGCTGTCGCCCAGTACCTGAATTTCGATATGCCGGGCCTGGTTGACCAGCTGTTCGATATACAGCGCATCGTTGCCAAAGGCGGCGCGGGCTTCGGATTGGCAGCGGGCAAAGGCCTCGTCCAGCTCGTCAGCACTGAACACCGGGCGCATGCCACGGCCGCCGCCACCCGCCAGGGCCTTGAGCATGACGGCGTCATGTTCAACGAGAAAGCCACGGGCTTCCTCCAGGCTGATCGGCCGATTGATCCCCGCCACCAGCGGCACGGCGCAGCGTTCGGCTAACGCCCGCGCCGCGGCCTTATCGCCAAACAGTTGCAGCACCTCGCTGCTGGGGCCGACAAAACACAGCCCAGCGGTCTGGCAGCGGCGGGCGAATTCGGCGTTCTCCGCGAGAAAGCCATAGCCGGGGTGTACGGCATCGCAGCCCTGCGCCAGGGCAATCTCGATCAGCTGGTCCATATCCAGGTAAGCCGGTACGCCACGGCCCTTGAGCGCCACAGCGCTATCGGCCTGGCGCACATGCAGAGAGGTGGCATCGTCTTCGGCGTAGAGGGCGACCGAGCGGATGCCCAGCTCACTGGCGGCGCGGGCGATGCGGATGGCGATTTCGCCTCGGTTGGCGATCAGCAGGGCGGCGAAGGGCGCAGTCGTAACGGGCATGATGGCTCCAGATTTTTATTCTGCAGCCATCTTAGGCGCTCTGTGGGCGAGGTAAACCAAGCCTTAGCGGGTGAGGGTTGGGCTATTGATACGGGTGATAAAGCGCTGATGGGCTAGCTGCGTCGTTCGACGATATAGCGCGCCAGATCGCGCAGCGGCTCTGCAGCCTGATCGAATCGGCGCAGGGCGTGCAGTGCCTGGTCGCGCAGTTCCAGGGCGTAGGCCTTGGCCGCGTCGAGGCCGAGCAGGGCCGGGTAGGTCGGCTTGTCGTGGGCCTGGTCCTTGCCCTGGGTTTTGCCCAGGGTGGCGGTGTCGCTTTCCACGTCGAGGATATCGTCCTGCACCTGGAAGGCCAGGCCGATGGCGCGGGCGTAGGTGTGCAGGGCTTTTAGTGCGTGCTCATCAGCCCGGCCACTGGCCAATGCGCCGAGCTGTACGCTGGCTTCGATCAGCGCGCCGGTTTTGTGCCGGTGCATGATTTCCAGTGCGTTCTGGTCGAGGGTCTGGCCCACTGAGCCGAGGTCGATGGCTTGCCCGCCGACCATGCCGGCCGGGCCAGCGGCGCGCGCCAGGGCGCTGAGCATGGCCAGACGCAGGTCGGCGTCATGCGGGTTGTGTGTGGCGTCAGCGAGCACTTCAAAGGCCAGGCTCTGCAGGCCGTCGCCAGCAAGAATCGCGCAGGCTTCATCGAAGGCGATATGCGTGGTCGGCTGGCCGCGGCGCAGGTCGTCATCGTCCATGGCCGGCAGGTCGTCATGCACCAGCGAGTAGGCGTGAATCAACTCGACTGCACAGGCCGCCGCGTTGGCCCGTTCAGGAGTGCCGCCGAGGGCTTCGCAAGCGGCGTACACCAGCAGGGGGCGCACGCGCTTGCCGCCATTAAACAGGCTGTAGCGCATGGCGGCGTAGAGACGTTCCAGCTCGGGGCGTGGGCTGCTCAGGAGATTTTCCAGGGCGGCATCGACGCGGCGTTGGCAGCTGCTCTGGTAGGCCGCAATCATGCCTGTTGGTCCGCGTCGAAGGGGGCTTCCTCCAGCTCGCCGTCGCGTTCCATGAGGATCTGCACTTTCTGTTCGGCCTGAGCCAGGGCCGCCTGGCAATCACGGGTCAGGCGCACGCCTTGCTCGAAGGCCGTCAACGAGTCTTCCAGGGACAGCTCGCCGTTTTCCAGACGCTCGACCAGGTTCTGCAGATCGGTCAGGGATTGCTCGAAGTCGAGCGCGGCTTTTTTGCGGGCGGCCATGGCGGATATCTCGGGGTAGATCGGGGAATCGGAACCGGCGCGACACTAGCAGAGCCATGGCGCGCGGGCAAATCAGTGGGCGTGATCGGGGTCTTTGGAGCGCTTTAGCGGCGAGGGGTTATCGCGGCTAAAGCCCTTCCCACAAGACGGTTGCTTATTCAGCCGGCGGTCAGCCGATGACGCCGTGACCGCGTGCCATCATGACTGCCAGTAATGGGATGGTCAGCAGCAGCAACAGCTCCAGGCGAATCACCAGGATCACCAGGCGCGCCTTGGCGGGGCTGACCTGCGGCACTTCGCCGGCCTTGAGGCTGTTGCGCCAGTTGAGGAAGACAAAAGTCGGCACCACGGAAATCAGCCCGACCAGGATAAACAGGCCGACTTTGGCGTGAAACAGGCTGTTGCTCAGGTAGTAGTCCAGGCCCTTGCCGTACCAGAGCACCCGCGCCAGGCCAGTAAACAGCACCACCCCGGCACTGATGCCGTAAGCGATATCGGTGATGATCAGGCTGCGTGCGCGGCGCACGTCCAGCGGCAGTTTGAATTGCACATGCTCGACGCTGAGCAGGGCGAACAGCACGAAAATCGACAGGTAATGCAGGTAGGCAGCCAGTGCTTGGGCCATGTGGGCATCCTTTCTAGGGTCAGTGGGCGAATTCAACCCGGTTACGGCCATTGCCCTTGGCCTGATAGAGAGCCTGGTCGGCGCGTTTCATGGTGCTGCTGGGGGGTTCCCCGGCGCTGCGCAGGGCCGCGCCGATGCTGATGGTCAGGTGCAGTGGCTGGTTGTCGGTTTCCACTGGCTCCTTGCTCAGGGTGTTGCGAATCCGCTCGGCAATCTGCAGCAGCTCGTGTGCGTCATGCACCAGCAGCAGCACCACGAACTCCTCGCCGCCACTGCGGGTGACTACATCCTGCGGGCGTACGGCCGCGCTGATGCGTCGCGCAGTTTCCCACAGCACCTGATCGCCGGCGGCGTGGCCGTGGTTGTCGTTAACCTTCTTGAAGTAATCGAGGTCGCAGAACAGCACGCCGAGGCTCAAACCCAGTTCGTCGGCCTGCTGCTGGTGCCTGGGCAGGAAGTGATCAAGGCCGGCGCGGTTCCACAGCTGGGTCAGCGGGTCGAGCATGGTCTTGCGCTGTTCGCGGCTCAGGGCCGCGCGCAGCTGTTCAGTCTGAGCGCTGACATGGCGCAGTTTCAGGTAGCCCTCCACCAGCACGGCCATGTCGATAAACAGGCGCAGCTGTTTGTCGCTCAGTTGCCGGGGGGCCGGGTCGATCAGGCACAGGGTGCCGAGCGGCTGACCCTCTTCGGAGAACAGCGGTTGGCCGGCATAGAAACGGATCTGCGGGTTGTTGATCACCACCGGATTGTCGTGAAAACGCAGGTCGTTGTAGGTGTCTTCGACAATCAGCGGCTGGGTGTCGAGAATCGCGTGGGCGCAGAAGGAGATGGTTCGCGGGGTTTCGGTGATGTCCAGACCGATGCGTGACTTGAACCACTGGCGGTCATGGTCGATCAGGCTGATCAGTACGGTCTTGACCGCGAAGACCTCGCGTACCACCCGCACCAAGGTGTCGAGGTAAGGGTCGGCGGGTGTGTCGAGCAATTCGTTGTCATCGAGAATCTGCTGGCGCAGGACTTCATCGCAGGGCATTTCAGGGCTGAGCATGGGGTGCTCCTGATGGGCTGGGGGCGAACCATTGGTCGGCACGGCTCAGGTGATAAGCATAGCCACCCAGGCACAGGCTGCGCAGCCCCATAAAAATCAGGAAGGCCAGCCACAAGCCCTGGTTACCCAGCGGTTGCAGGGCCCAGGCCAGCGGCAGGCTGAGCAGCAGCGCAAGGAGCATGGCGTTGCGCATCTCGCGGGCGCGGGTGGCACCGATAAACAGGCCGTCGAGCAGGTAGCTCCAGACCGCAATCAGCGGCAGCAGGGCGAGGTACGGCAGGTAGGCGAATGCGGTTTCGCGCACTGCCGCGATATCGGTCTGCAGGCTGATAAACCAGTGCCCGCCGAGCAGGAATAACAGCGCAAACCCCAGGCTCGCGAGCAATGACCAACCACCCGTGACGATGAGCGTGCGCCGCAGCGCCTGTCGGTCCCGCGCGCCCAGGGCGTGTCCGCACAGGGCTTCCAGCGCATGGGCCAGGCCATCCAGGGCATGGGCCGTCAACAGCAGGCCGTTGAGCAGCAGGGCATTGGCCGCCACCGTCGCATCGCCCAGGCGTGTGCCCTGAACGGTGATCAGAAAGAACACCGCCTGCAGGGCCAGGGTGCGGATAAAGATGTCGCGGTTGACCGCCAGCAGCGGCCGCCAGTTCAGCCAGCGGCGCAGTGCGGCCCAGTCCAGCCTACCGCTGTAGGCACGCAAGGCGCGGCGTGCCAGGTACAGGCCGAGCAGGGCACCGCTCCACTCGGCAATCACCGACGCCCAGGCGGCACCGGCCACGCCCCAGTGCAGGCCGAGGACAAACAGCAGATCGAGGGCGACATTCAACAGGTTGGTGGTCAGCAGAATGGCCAGCGGTCCGCGCGCGTTCTGCGTCCCTAGCAGCCAGCCAACCAGGGCATAGGTGGTCAGCGCTGCAGGAAGGCCAAATAGGCGGATATACAGGTAGCTACGCGCCAGTTCATCAAGTTGCGCTGAAGGCTGCATCAGCGCCAGGGCGGCGCTGCTCAACGGAATGGCCAGGCCGATCAGCACCACCGCCAGCAGCACGCCGAGCAGCAGACCCTGCAGCAACACCTGACGCAGCGCACCCCCGTCGTTGCGTCCGGCGGCTTGAGCGCTGAACCCGGTGGTGCCCATGCGCAGGAAACCTACCGCCCAGGTCAGCAGGGTATACAGGCTGCCGCCCACGGCTACCGCAGCCAATTGGTGGGCGTGCGGCAGATGGCCGATCACCGCACTGTCGACCAGCGCCACCAGCGGCACCGAGAGGTTGCAGAGGATCATCGGTGCCGCCAGGGCCCACACCCGGTTGTGGGTGGGCGTGTGCTGCCAGGCATCGCGTACGGCGTTTAGCAAAGGCGCTCTCAAACAGGGTTGGCAGAACTGCAACGACATGCACAGCTGTGTCACAGACGGGTTATTAAACACGGAACGACCGGCCTGTGCTGGCGCGAAATTTTGCGTACATGCGCTTAGTTCTGCACAAGCGTCTCGACTATAGTGTCAGGCCTCTGCATCTACCCTTGTTGGAGCCCCGCAATGCCGAAGAATGGACTGCTTCTGGCACTTGTCCTGAGTCTGCTCAGCGCCTGTGATTCATCCACCCCTGGGCCTGCCGAAGTGACGGCGACCCACGCGCCCTCCGCGAGCAGCGAGGCCGCCAAACCGGCGGTCGACCGCCAAGCACTGGCCGAACGCTACGCCGGCCGTGAACTGACCGTGGTGGATGTCTCGGAAGTGCAACTTGAGGGCGCCAGCACCCTGTCGATCAGCTTCTCGGTGCCGCTCGATCCCGAGCAAAAGCTCGCCGAGCGCCTGCATCTGGTGGATAGCAAAGACGGCAAGGTCGACGGTGCCTGGGAATTGAGCGACAACCTGATGGAGGTGCGCCTGCGCCACCTGGAGCCGCAGCGCAAGCTGGTGCTGACGGTGGATGCCGGGCTGCTCGGGCTGAATGGCAAAAGCCTCGCCGCCGAGCAGGTCACTCGCCTGGAAACCCACGACCTGCAAGCCAGCGTCGGCTTCGCCAGTCGGGGTTCCCTGCTGCCGACGCGCCTTGCCGAAGGCCTGCCGGTGATTGCGCTGAACGTTGACAAGGTGAATGTCGAGTTCTTCCGCATCAAACCCGAATCGCTGCCGGCCTTCCTCAACCGCTGGGGCCGCGCGAGCAATCTGGATAACTGGGAAGCCCGCAGCCTGCTGCCGATGGCCGAGCTGGTCTACGGTGGCCGCTTTGACCTGAACCCGGCGCGCAACACCCGCGAAACCCTGTTGCTGCCAATTGCCGGCCTGGAACCCTTCAAGCAGCCCGGCGTGTACCTGGCGGTGATGCGTGAAGCGGGCAGCTACAACTACTCGCAACCGGCCACGCTGTTCACCCTGAGTGATATCGGCCTGTCCGCACGGCGCTATCAGAATCGTATTGATGTCTTCACCCAGGCCCTGGCCGGCGGTGATGCCCTCGGCGATGTGCGCCTGGAAATCCTTGATGCCGAAGGCCAGGTGCTGGCCGAAGGCAAGACCGATGGCGCTGGCCATGGCGAACTGCCGTTGCCGCCCAAGGCCGAAGTGCTGCTGGCTCATCAGGGTGAACAGACCAGCCTGCTACGCCTGAACACCGCCGCGCTGGATCTGGCCGAGTTCGATATCGCCGGCCCTGTCGCCCACCCGTTACAGTTCTTCGTGTTCGGCCCACGTGACCTTTATCGCCCTGGCGAGACCGTGCTGCTCAACGGCCTGCTGCGTGACGCCGATGGCCGCGCGGTAAAAGCCCAGCCGGTAAATGTGGAAGTGCGCCGGCCGGATGAGCAGGTCAGCCGCAAGTTCGTCTGGCAGGCCGATGACAGCGGTCTGTACCAATACCAGCTGCAACTGGCCGACGAAGCGCCGACCGGACGCTGGCAGTTGCTGTTCGACCTCGGCGATGGTCGTCAGCAGCTCTACGAGTTCTCCGTGGAAGACTTCCTGCCCGAGCGCATGGCCCTGGAGCTCAAGGGCAGCGACGTGCCTTACAGCCCGGCAGAAAATGCCCAGTTCGACGTGACGGGACGCTACCTGTATGGCGCACCGGCCGCTGGCAATCGCCTCAGCGGCCAGCTCTATGTGCGCCCGCTGCGTGAGGCGGTGGCGAGTTTGCCGGGCTATCAGTTCGGTTCGGTTACCGAAGAAGAGTTGAGCGAGGACATCGAGCTGGATGAAACCAGCCTCGACGAGCAGGGCAAGGCCAGTCTGGATATCGAAAGCCGTTGGAGCGATGCCAAATCGCCGCTGCGTTTGATTCTGCAAGCCAGCCTGCAGGAGTCTGGTGGTCGGGCGATTACCCGGCGGATTGTCCAGCCGGTCTGGCCGGCCGAGCGCCTGCCGGGGGTGCGCGGGCTGTTTGACGGCGAAGAAGTCGACGCCGACAGCCTGGCCGAGTTCGAAGTGCTGGTGGCCGATGCCGAGGGCAACAAGCTGGCGGCTGATCAGCTCAGCGTGCGTCTGATCCGTGAGCGCCGTGACTACTTCTGGAACTTCTCCGAGAGCGATGGCTGGAGCCATAACTACACCGAGAAATTCCTCACCCTTAACGAAGAAACCCTCAAGGTCGCTGCTGGCGGCACCGCCAAGATCAGCTTCCCGGTGGAGTGGGGCCCGTACCGCGTCGAAGTGATTGATGCGCAGACTGGCCTGCTCAGCAGCCTGCGTTTCTGGGCCGGCTACCGCTGGCAGGACAACGCCGACGGCGGCGCCGTGCGCCCGGATCAGGTCAAGCTGGCGCTGGATAAACCGGCGTACGTCGATGGCGACACCGCCCAGGTCACCGTTACCCCACCTTCTGCGGGCAAGGGCTACCTGATGGTGGAGTCCAGCGAAGGGCCGCTGTGGTGGGAAGAGATCGAGGTGCCGGCCGAGGGCAAGACCTTCGACATTCCGATTGCCAAGGACTGGGCACGGCATGACCTGTATGTCAGCGCCCTGGTGATCCGTCCCGGCGAGCGCAAGAGCAATGCCACCCCTAAACGTGCGGTCGGCCTGCTGCATCTGCCGCTGGAACGTGCGCCGCGCAAACTGGCGCTGAGCCTCACCGCAGCGGAGAAGATGCGCCCCAATCAGCCGCTCAAGGTCAAGGTGCAGGCGCGCAACGCCGACGGCAGTATCCCGAAACAGGCGCAGGTGCTGGTGGCCGCGGTGGATGTCGGCATCCTCAATATCACCGACTACGCGACGCCCGATCCGTTCGCCAACTTCTTCGGGCGCAAGGCCTATGGCGCGGATCAGTTGGACATCTATGGGCAGTTGATCGAAGCCGGCCAAGGCCGGGTGGCCAAGCTGGCCTTCGGCGGTGACGCGGCGCTGGCCGGTGGCGGCAAGCGCCCGGATACCAGCGTGCTGATCGTCGCGCTGCAGAGCCAACCGTTGAAACTGAACGAACAGGGTGAAGGCGAAGTCAGCCTGAATATCCCCGACTTCAACGGCGAACTGCGTCTGATGGCACAAGCCTGGACCGATGAGCACTACGGCATGGGCGAAGGCAAGACAGTGGTTGCTGCGCCGCTGATCGCCGAGCTGTCCGCGCCGCGCTTCCTCGCTGGCGGTGATGAAACCACCCTGGCCCTGGACCTGAGCAACCTGTCCGGGCGCGAGCAGAAACTCGATGTGCAACTGAGTGCCGAAGGTCAGCTGCGTCTGGCGCAGAACCCCGGTGCGGCGGTGGCACCTATCACCCTGGCCGATGGCCAGCGCACCATTTTGCGCATTCCGGTGACTGCATTGGGTGGTTATGGCCAAGGGCGCTTCAAAGTCAGCATCAACGGCCTGGCTCTGCCGGGTGAAGAGCTGCCGCCGTTCAGCCGCGAGTGGACGCTGGGCATTCGTCCGGCCTACCCGGCGCAGTTGCAGCATTTCCGTGCGGTGCTCAAAGATGAGCCCTGGCTGCTGCCGGCCAATGCGCTGAGTGCCTTCGAGGCGGCAGGGCTGGAAGCGCGGCTGGCGATTTCCAGCCGGCCGCCGCTCAACCTGGGCGAGCAGATTCGAGCACTGAAAGCCTATCCATACGGTTGCCTGGAGCAGACCACCAGTGGTTTGTACCCGTCGCTGTATGCCGATGCGGCCACGCTGAAGCGCCTAGGCGTAGAAGCCGAGCCGGATGAGCAGCGCAAGCGCTCCATCGAGTTGGGCATCGAGCGTCTGCTGAGCATGCAGCGCTACAACGGCAGCTTCGGTCTGTGGGGCGCGGACAGCGAAGAGGAATACTGGCTGACCGCCTACGTCAGCGACTTCCTCCTGCGCGCCCGTGAACAGGGTTTCGGCGTACCGGAAGAGGCGCTGAAAAAGGCCAACGAACGCCTGCTGCGCTACCTGCAGGAACGTCACCTGATCGAGGTCAACTACAGCGACAACGCCGAGCACAGCCGCTTTGCCGTGCAGGCCTACGCCGGTTACGTGCTGGCGCGCAGCCAGCAGGCGCCGCTGGGAGCCTTGCGCAGCCTGTATGAGCGGCGCAGCGATGCACTGTCCGGTTTGCCGCTGGTGCACCTGGCCGTGGCCCTGCAAAAAATGGGTGATCAGCCGCGCGCTGATGAGCTGCTGACTGCAGGCCTGGCCCGTGGTCGCGAGAGCAATAACTGGCTGGCCGACTATGGCAGCCCGCTGCGCGACCAGGCGCTGATTCTGGCCCTGTTGGAGGAACACGATCTGGCCGGCAATCGCCGCGAAGAGCGGCTGTTCAACCTGGCCGATGAAGTGGCCGGGCAACAGTGGCTGTCGACCCAGGAACGCAACTCGCTGTACCTGGCCGGGCGCAACCTGCTGAGCAAGCCGGAGCCGAGCTGGAGCGCCGCGCTGCAAAGCGGCAGCTTGGCTTTCGAGCTGAGCAGTGCGCAGCCGGGACTCAAACTCGATGGCAGCGACCTTACTGCGCCGTTGAGCATCCGTAATTCGGCAAGCAAGCCGGGTGATACCCCGCTGTATCAGCAGCTGACCCTGTCCGGTTACCCCAGTCAGGCCCCAGCTGCCGGTGGTGAAAATCTCAGTATCTACCGTGAATACCTAGGTATGGACGGTGAGAAGCTGGACCTGAGCAACCTGCAAAGCGGCGAGCTGGTGCTGGTGCACCTGGCCGTATCCGCCCAGCAGCGCGTACCGGATGCCTTGGTGGTTGACCTGCTGCCGGCAGGCCTGGAGTTGGAAAACCAGAACCTTGCGCAAAGCTCGGCCAGCCTGGATGACGCCAGCAGTGCAGTGAAAGAGTGGCGTGAGTCGATGCAGAACGCAGCGATCAAGCACCAGGAGTTCCGTGGTGATCGCTACGTCGCGGCGCTGGATGTCAACGGCTACGACACCACCCACCTGCTGTACCTGGCCCGCGCTGTTACCCCGGGAAGCTACCGCGTGCCGCCACCGCAAGTGGAGTCGATGTACCGGCCGAACTGGCAGGCCTTGGGCACCACGCCGGGGCGTCTGGTGGTCAAGGAGCGCTAGAACGCACAAGGCCCGCCAAGTTGGCGGGCCTTGTTGTTTAGCCGGTGTGATTTAGCTGATCAGACCGCTCAGCAACCACAACCCCAGCACCAGCCAGATCATCCCAGCAATGATCGAGCGGCGGATAAAGGCGCGTACCGCCAGGTACAGCAACCAGAGACCGGCCAGCAGCACCACGATGCTGAGCAATGATGGCGTTACCCCCAAGGCCTTGGACATGCCCGTGATAAAGCTGCTGACCGCGCCGCCGAGCATGCCGAAAAAGCCGCTCAAGCCTTCGACGATAAAGCGGATCACCGAGCCGACTGCCTCGCCAAGGGATTCAAAAAAACCGTCTACACCCATAGTTCTCGTTCCACTCGACCCTGCGTTGATTGCTACTGCGCGCCAGTGTGCCAGTCATTGGGCAGAAGGGCCGCGTTACAGAACATGACCCGCCTGCGCTGGACATAGAAAAGCCCCTGCCTCAGCGAGACAGGGGCTTGTGGCGTAGTCCGTTTTAGTTAAGCAGGGTTGGACAGCTGACACCCACTGCGGCAAAGGCCGCAATGGCGTCGGCAGAGCCATAACTGCGGTTCTGCGCCGACTGGATCACGCCGCAGGCGCCGCGGTTGAAGTCGCTGGTTTCTGTCCAATAAAAACGGTTGGCGTCGACAAACACTTCAAATGCTTTGCGGGTATTCCAACCGACTTTCTGGCTGAGCAGGTAGAACGCGCGGTTATACACCCCGCTTGAGTGGTGAACATCCATTCCCGCGCGGTACTTGTCGGCATGGTCAATGGAGCGGCCGTCACGGTTGGGTTGGTCCATATAGCGCAAAGCGCCGTCACCTTTGAAGATGTCGTAGCCGACCTTCCAGTCATTCTTGCCTTTCATAAAGTATTCGGCCGCTTCGCCAGCCATATCTGAGAACGCTTCATTGATGCCGCCGGACTGGTTGCTGTAGACCAATCCCGAATGCAGCTCGGTAAAGCCATGGCTGACTTCGTGGGCGGAGACGTCCAGCGATACCAGTGGGTAGAAGCGATTACGACCATCGCCGAAGGTCATTGCCTGACCGTCCCAGAAGGCATTTTCATAGCCGTTGCCGTAATGCACCTTCATATACAGCTTGCGGTTGAGCAGCGGGCGCAGGCCACCAAACCAGTTGCCATACATTTGGAACACCACGTTACCGAAGTAGTGCGCGTCGTTCAGCGGCGAGAAAGCGCCGTTGATGCTCTTGAAATCGTTGAACGAACAGGCGAACTGAAAGGGTGTGGTGCTGCTGTTATTCAGGCTGTGGTTGAGGTTGACGGTGATGACATTGCCGCTGTCCATCTGGCACTTGTTGTTGACCAACAGATGCCCGTAGTCCGTTCCATACAGGTAACGGCCACTTTTCAGGTTGCCACCCGGGCCGGTTGCCTGGGCGTGGTTGAGGCCTTCCCATTGATCGAGCAGCTCGCCGCTGTTGGCTTCGATCATAAAGAACGGGCGTGAAGGTTTGGCCCCAGGGACAAAAAACGACACCACGTACGCCAGCTGTGCGCGTTGCTGCGCATCGAGCCGCACAACCAGTTCGCTCTGTTCGTTCTCGCTCGGCAGGCCGCTGGCTTTCAGGCTTTTGGCCATTTCCAGGGCTTGTTTGGCGCTGAGCGTTGGCGTTGCATCGCGTACCAGGTCGCTGCTGATGTCACTTACCAGACGGCCGCTGCGCAGGGGCTGGCTACCGTCGGTAAACTCGGTGATGGCTTCGCCCCACACCCGGATGCCCTTATAGAACTGTTGATAGCGCACGACCTGGGCGCCATCAGGCAGTTGCGCGCTCAGGGTGGCGTTCAGCTCGTCCGGCTGCAGCCCAAGGTCATCATGGATGTCGCTGGTACCGGCTATACCGGGGCGGGTTGGCAGGGTTGAGAGATCAATCAGTTCTGCGGCGAAGGTGCCGGCGGGGGAAACAAGTGCGGCGAGTAGCAAAGTTTTCGGGAAGATCTTCCTGTGCATTGATGTAGCTCCATTGGGTAAGCGGAGGATGGCTCCGTGAGTAGACCGTTGCCTTATGGCGATAACGGTTTTTCACTGGTGTTGGCGCGGCGGGTAGCCAGGCGTTAACAGCGAACCCAAGGTATAGGCGTCAAAAATATGAATATCAAAAAAATGACGCAAAAAGATAACAATGGGCGCAAACAGCTCTAGCGCGGTGCTTTTCCTCGTGTGTTCTGGCGGATATGGCATGTTCTGCCATGGCGTAGCGCTTTTGCACGTCAGGTTTCGAGTTGCCAGCAGATGCCAGAATTATTGAGCAGCGCCGCGTATAGTGCGGCGCTTCAGGGATGTGTGTTGAGAGAGGCGCTATGCGTTCTGGGACGGGTCGGTTGGTGGCAGCTCGCGCTGTTCTGGTGAGGTATTTGCGTCGTCCCTGGCTGGCTATTCCATTGTGCCTGCTGCTGGTTCTTGCAGCCGCTGACCGGTTATTTCCGCTGCCTGTGCCGGGTGATGACCTGGCCCGCGTGGTGTTGGCCGAGGACGGCGCACCGCTGTGGCGCTTTGCCGACCATGACGGCGTCTGGCGTTATCCGGTCAGCGCCAGTGAGGTATCGCCCTATTACCTGGAGGCGCTGCTGACCTATGAGGACCGCTGGTTCTATCAGCACCCCGGGGTTAACCCGCTGGCGCTGGGCCGCGCGGCCTGGCAGAACCTCAGTGGCGGGCGCGTACTGTCCGGTGGCAGTACATTGTCCATGCAGGTGGCGCGCCTGCTCGATCCGCATGCGCGCAGCTACAGCGGCAAACTCAAGCAGCTGTGGCGCACGCTGCAGCTGGAGTGGCACCTGTCCAAGGATGAAATCCTCACCCTTTACCTCAATCGCTCGCCCTTTGGTGGCACGCTGCAGGGGGTGGCGGCTGCCAGTTGGGCTTATCTGGGTAAGTCGCCGAGCCAGCTGACCCGCGCCGAAGCCGCTCTGCTCGCGGTGCTGCCGCAAGCGCCCAGTCGTTTGCGCCCCGATCGCCACCCCGAGCGAGCGCAGGCGGCGCGCGACAAAGTGCTCAAGCGCCTGGCCAGTTTTCAGATTTGGCCGCAGTCGGCAATCAACGATGCGCTGGAAGAGCCGGTACTGCTGGCTCCGCGTCAGGAACCGCGTCTGGCACCGCTGCTGGCGCGGCGGCTGAATACGGCGGGCAGCCCACCGCTGATTCGCACGACGATTGATGCTGCCTTGCAGCGCCGCCTCGAAGACCTCTTGCTCGGTTGGCGGGCGCGGCTGCCAGAGCGTACCTCGGCGGCGATTCTGGTGGTGGAGCAGTCGAGCATGGCGGTACGCGCTTATGTGGGCTCGATTGATATCGGCGACACCAAACGCTTTGGTCATGTCGACATGATCAACGCGGTGCGTTCGCCCGGCTCGACGTTGAAACCCTTTCTCTACGGCATGGCCCTGGATGAAGGGCTGATCCATTCCGAATCGCTGCTGCAGGATGTGCCACGGCGCTATGGCGATTACCGCCCAGGCAATTTTGCCGCCGGTTTCAGCGGCGCGGTGTCCGCCAGTGAGGCGCTGGCGACCTCTCTGAATCTGCCCGCTGTACAGCTGCTGGAGGCCTACGGGCCGAAGCGTTTTGCCGGTGAACTGCGCAGTGCCGGGGTACCCTTGCTGCTGCCGCTGTTGGCTGAACCCAACCTGGCGCTGATTCTCGGCGGGGCGGGCAGTCGCCTGGAGGAGCTGGTCAGCGGTTACAGCGCCTTTGCCCGCGGCGGCATGGCCGCGCGCCTGCGGTTTCAGCCGCAGGATGGCCTGCATGAGCGGCGGTTGTTGTCGCCCGGTTCGGCCTGGATTGTGCGACGCATTCTCAGCGGTCAGGCGCGCCCGGACCGTGATCCGCGCGCGCACCTGGTGCAGCGCCCGAGCCTGGCCTGGAAGACCGGCACCAGCTATGGCTTTCGTGATGCCTGGGCGATTGGCGTGGCGCCGCGCTACCTGATCGGCATCTGGATCGGCCGGCCTGATGGCACACCGGTGTCCGGCCAGTTCGGCTTGGCGTCGGCGGCGCCGCTGCTGCTGCAGGTGCATGATCTGCTGGTCAACCGCGACAGCCAGCGCGGCATTGCCTTGCCGGGTGATCCACAGCCGGCCTCGGTCGGCGTGGCCGCCATCTGTTGGCCGCTGGGCCAGCCGCTTGACAGTCGCGATCCCAATTGCCGGCGCCAGCGCTTTGCCTGGACCCTGGATGGCACCACGCCGCCGACCTTGCCGGCGCAGGATCAGCCGCTGGGTTTGGGCCTGCAGGAAATTCTCTGGGTGAATGCCGCCGGGCTGCGTGTGGATGCCAGTTGCCTGGGGGCTACTGTACAGCGCCTGGCGTTGTGGCCGGCGCCGCTGGAGCCCTGGCTGCCGCGCCGTGAGCGCCGCAGTGCGCGCCTGCCGGCGGTTGATCCGCAGTGTCCGCCACGGCATGTGCCCGTCGCTGCGCCGCTGTCGATAGTCGGCGTACGCGAAGGCGACCGTTTACGCCGTCCGGCGGGCAGCGCCGAACCCCTGCGCTTGCGCCTGTCTGCGTTGGGTGGCAGTGGCCGGCGCTGGTGGTTTGTCGACGGCCAACCGGTGGCGGAAACCACGGCCGAAAGCGCGCTTAGCCAGAGTTTCGCGCGGGCCGGCCGCTATCAGCTCAGTGTGCTCGACGAGAGTGGCCAAACCGCCAAACTGAGTTTCAGTGTGTTGCCGTGATCACAGTTCGGAGGGGCCGCGCTGAAAATAGCTAAGGCCAGGTGCCAGGGCGTTAAAGACGCCGGTTGGCTGGTCGATAGGTTATACATCGGTGGGTGATTGAGTTTGTATACATATTTGTATTCAATCAATCTTTTCCAATAATAATCAAAAGGTAAAGTTTCATGAGCGTGTGGAAGCGCAGCATTCAGTGGCAGCTGAGTCTCAGTATGGGCGCAGCCCTGCTTGCCAGTATTCTGATTGTGGTTGGCATTTATTCGGCGGTGGTCAACCGCTTGAGCGAACGCTTTCTGGTTGAGGAAGCATTGCCGGCTCGGGTGTTGGCAATTCGTAATGACCTGGAAAGGGTGCTCACCGCGCCGATTACAGCCAACGCAGGAATTGCCGGCAATAGCTTTATTCAGGATTGGCTGGCAGCAGGCGAAGATCAGGGGCAGCGGGATGCCGTGGCGCGTTACCTGGATGGTGTGCGTCAACAGCAGAACGCCCTGACCACCTCGATTGCCGTGCTGGAAAGCGGCAACTACTTCACCGGCGCAGGCCTGGCTCGGGTCATTAGCCGTGACCAGGCGGAGAACCAGTGGTTCTACAAGCTGGTCGACAGCAGCCGCGACCAGGTGCTGGAAATCGACATTGATAAAGGCACGCGGCTGCCCACCCTGTTTATCAATCAGCGCATCAAACAGGGCACTAAGACCCTAGGCGTTTCCGGTCTGGGCTTCAGCCTCAAGGCCATGTCGGAAATGATTCGTGACTTTCGTTTTGGTGAGCGTGGCCAGGTCTTCCTGATTGATGCTCAGGGCGAGATCAAAGTGCACCCACAAGCCGAGTTGAGCGGCAGTGGGCGCCTTGCGGAGCTGTTTGGTACAGGCCCCGCTGATCAGCTGCTGAACAGTGGCGGCAAAACCGTGCGTTTTGAGCGCAAAGGCGAAGCCTATCTGGCTGTGGCACAGAAACTTGGCAGCCTAGACTGGTTGCTGGTCAGTGAAGTACCTGAGGCGGAAATCTATGCCGAGGCGCGACAGGCGCTGTTCATGACCAGCGCCATCGGCATTGGTGTGGCGCTGTTGTTCTTAGGGCTGGTGGTACTGCTGGCGGGTGGTCTGGTGCGGCCGATCCGTCAGGTGACTGCTGCGTTGGTGGAAATCGGTGGTGGTGGCGGTGACCTGACCCGTCGCCTGGATGAGTCTCGCGAGGACGAGCTGGGTGATCTGGCTCGTGGATTCAATCGGTTTATTGGCGGTCAGCGTAGTCTGATCAGCGATGTACTGGCGACCAGTGAACGTTTACGCGCCTCGGTCAGTCAGGTGGCACAGGTGGTCGATAACACTGCTGGACGCTCCAGCCAGCAGCAGGAAATGACCGATATGGTTGCCACTGCTGTGCATGAGATGGGGCTGACTGTGCAGGAAATCGCGCGCAACGCCAGCAGTGCCGCCCACGCTTCTCAGGCGGCACGCGAGGAAGCGCAGCAGGCCCGCAAGGTGGTGGGGGAGTCGATCAACCATATCGAGAGCATGTCGGCTGACATCGGGGGGGCCGCGGCCGCAGTGGGTGAATTGGCCGAGCAGGTTGCCTCGATTGATCAGGTGCTGGCTGTCATTCGCGGTATCTCCGAACAGACCAACCTGCTGGCGCTCAATGCTGCCATCGAGGCGGCGCGTGCCGGTGAGATGGGGCGTGGCTTTGCCGTGGTGGCCGATGAAGTGCGCACCCTGGCCAGTCGTACGCAAAGCTCGACTGACGAGATCCAGCAGATGATTCAGCGCCTTAAGCAGGGGGCAGAAACCGCCGTCAGTTCCATGCATGCCGGACAGAGCGCCACGGGCACCGGGGTTGAAGCCAGCCAGCGCACGGGGCAATCGCTCAGTGCGATCACCGATCAGGTTGAGCGCATCAGCGATATGAATACTCAGGTTGCGGCAGCCACCGAAGAGCAGTCGTCGGTCACCGAAGAGATCAATCGAAATGTGCAGGGGATTGCGGATCTGGCGCACGCCACCGCCGGCGAGGTGCAAGTCTGTAAGGAAGACTGCCGGACCCTGCGTGGTTTGGCCGATGATTTGGCCAAGCAGATGAGCAGCTTCCGCCTCTAAATTCTGAAACAGGCGGCACTGCTTTGCCGCCTGTTTCAGGCCAGCTCGATGCGGTTGCGGCCGGCGTTCTTGGCTTGGTACAAGGCGTCATCAACCCGTTTGAAGAATGCCTCGGCAGTGCCATCGAGTTGTGTATCAAAGCAGCCCACGCCCAGGCTGGCTGTTAGCGGTAGGGATGTTCCCGGTACGCTGAAGCCTTCGCGCTCAAGCTCCTGACGGAATCGTTCGGCCATCTGGCGTGCTTCTTCCAGGCGGGTATTGGGCATGAGAATGCCGAATTCTTCTCCGCCCAGCCGTAGCAGTGCATCACTGTCACGCCGGAAGTTCTGGCGCATGCGCTCAGCGAAGGCGCTTAGGCAGTGGTCACCGCAAATGTGGCCATATTGATCGTTGATTCGTTTGAAATAATCAATGTCCAACAGCACCAGGGACAACGGCTGGTGCTGCCGCTGGGCGTTGGCCACCATTGCCGGGAACAGGTTGTTGAACTGGTAGCGGTTGCCCAGTTGGGTCAGGCTGTCAGTGCGGCTGAGCTGTTCCAGTTTTTTCTGTTGTTCGAGCAGTTGCCGTTCCAGGGCCAGGGTATTGTGGTATTCACGGTGACTGCGACTGAGGGCCAGCAGCAGGTAGCTCAGATAGAAACTGAGCGTGATCAGGATGGCATGTTGTTCTTGCCAGTCCATGGCCAGGCTGAGTAATCCGGGCAAGTAGAGCAGCAGCAGGGCCAGGATGGCCGGTCGCTTGCGCATGGCAAAGTTGAATGCCAGCGCCGTGCTGAAGGCGATGGTGCTGAGGGTGGCAATGATGGCCGAGTCGCTGAACAGGGGCTGTTTGTGTACGAACGCATGGGCCAGTCCCCAACTGAGCGCCGTCAACAGGATCAATCCCCAGTGAATATTGAGCCAGCGCCTGAGCGTGGCATCGTTCTGCTGTGCGGGGAGGCGATGCAGCACGCGCAGCGCCAAAAGCAGGGCGAAGGTAACCAGACCGATCAGACCGGAGGCGATCAGCGCATCGGGTTCATTGCTGAAGACCCAGGTCAGAAACCAGGCCAGCAGGTAATAGGCACCACCCAGCGGTGAGCGGTTGCGCGTGTCTTGCGCTTCGCGCCAAAGGGCGAACGCTGCTGACTCACGGGGAACGTGGGCTTCAGTCATGCTCTGTGATCACAAATTCGACGTGCTGGCAGCATAACCCGTCCGCACGGAAAAAGCTGTCATATCGCCATCTATGCTGATCGGCGCCCTGTTTGCTTGAAAATGAGGTAAATGCGCAGTGTTCTCCAGTATTTCGCGGTCATTTTCAGCTTTCTGGTGTGATTGACCGAGGTGAGCTAAAACCAAAGGATGGGTGCATCCGTCGCTTGGTTGTTTCCTAAAACCTATCGGGTTCACGCCAGTGGCGTGCATACGGCATGACAAAGTGAGGTGAGCATGTTGATCGGGCGTGCAGGCTGGCTGTTGCTGCTGAGCGTTTGGGGGCATATCGCGGCGGCGGCCGTATTCCCTGAGCGCCCGCTGACCATGATCATCGGCTATGCCACAGGCGGCAGCACGGATCAGCAGGGGCGAGTGCTGGCGCAGGTGTTGCAAGAACAGCTGGGGCAACCCGTTGAAGTCAGCAACCTGCCTGGTGCCGGTGGTGCTGCTGCCACTGCGATGTTGGCCAGCAGTCTTGAGCAAGGCTATGTGTTCCAGTTTGGTGGTTCATCCGTGGTGAGCATTGCCCCACTGCTTTCGCCGGCTTCATATGATATTGACAGTTTTACCTATGTTGCCGGCTTGTCTCTAGAGCAGCCCGCGTTCGTTACTGGAGCCAAGCACGGTATTCGCGATTGGTCTGGGTTACTGGCCTATCTGCGTGCCAATCCGGGGCAGGTCTATGTCAGTCAGGCGGCTGAAGATCGCCTGATTATCAAGGCAATCGCCCGGCGCGAAGGGCTGCAACTGCGTACGATGCCAACCTCTGGTGGTGCCGCTATGGCGCCGCTGGTGATTTCTGGCGAGGCGGTTTTTGCTTACAGCGGCGGCACCCATACCGGCTATACCGATTCTGGTGAGATGCAGGTGCTGGCCAGTCTGGCTGATGAGCGGCTACGCGGTTATCCCGAGGCGCCGACTTTGCGCGAGCTGGGTTACGGACTCGGTTTGCAAACCACGCGTATCGTCATGGTGCCAGCCAATACGCCAGCTGATCAGGTTGAGGTGCTGGCGTCGGCGTTGGCGCAAGCGAGCAAGGATCCGCGCTTCATCGAGGTGACGGAGCGACGTATTCGTCAGCCGGTCATGTTCATGCGCGGTGCAGAGGTCAAGCCGCTGCTGCTGCAACAGATGCAAGAATATCGGGCGCTGATTGATGAAATCGGTCTGTAACCGTGAACCGAACATTCACGGATACGTGATTGCCCCTTCGTTACCCTGAGGCACGATGGTGATGAGCAGTAGATCGATGCCCAAGATGGCCCGCTGGGAGTTGAAGTTCTCCACCCGGATTGCACTGTTGTTCGGCATGCTCGGCATGGTCGCAATCAGTGTGGTGATGGTTTATTCGCTGCGCACCGCCGAGGATAATCTGCAAAGCGAGATCAAGAACCGCCTGCAGCAGTATCAACGGACCATCATCAGTCTTATCGAAAGCCGCCTGCAGTTGCTCGATGTCTATCTGCACAGTGCATCTGCAAGGCGCTCGATAAGTGCCTTGTCGGAGACGGCAGTGGCGGTGGAGGACATTGCTGCGGATGTGGCGTTTATGTTCCAGGACGCCAATACCGATGCTCGTCTGGACGTCTTCTTCGTGCTTGATCCGGCCGGCAAGTTGGTGATGGATGCCGGTCTGCCGTTGTATGACATACAGCCCTTGGTGGCAGCACTCCGTTCCCCCATTCATTACGTAGCGAGTTGGTCTGTGGCTCAGGCAGGGGCGCAGAGTGTCTTGCTCAAGGCCAAACCAATCTTTGACCCTGCGAGCCTGCAATTGCGGGGCTATCTGTTTGTCGGGCTGGTGCTGGCTGATAACCGCTCCTTGCTCGCTGAGTTGAGCGCCAGCAGCCGCCTCGACCTGCTGGTACTGGGGTATGCACAGCAGCCACTGCTGTGGCAGGGCGATCGGGCGCTGTGGCGCGACAGTGCGGCCAGCCTGACACGCCTGGAGCGCGATGGCAGTGAGTTGTATGTGCAGCGCTTGCCGATCACCCTAAAAGGCGTCAAGGAGCCATTCTGGCTGACCCTTGGCGTATCGGATAACCGTTTTGCCTCAATTTATGAGAGCTACCTGCACTCGTTTCTGCTGATCAGCAGCGGCTTTCTGCTGTTGTTACTGGTGGCGGCCTGGTTGCTGCGAATCAGTCATGACCGGGCTATCAATCAGTTGCTTGGATTTATTGAGGCGACTCAGGCAGGGGCCCGTGATCGCGGTTTTCAACCCACCGGCATCTATGAATACAACCGCGTCGGCGTGGCAATGCAGCGCATGGTGGAGGACCTGCAGATTGCGGCCACGGTGTTTGAGGCTGCTGAAGGCATGTTGGTAACCGATGCGCAGTTTGTGGTGTTACGCGCCAACCCGGCATTCAGCCGCATGAGTGGCTACAGCGAAAGCGAAGTGGTGGGCAGCCTTTTCGACCTCACGCTGGTACCGGATAGCCTCGCCAGCAATCGTGCGGCCATGGAGGCGGCGTTGGCCGGGCAGGGCGCTTGGCAGGGCGAAATATTTGGTCGGCGCAAGCATGGTCAGGACTACCCGCAGTGGCTGAGCATTGCTGCCGTGCGCAGCGGCGCGGCTGAACCACACTTCAATTATGTGATCACCCTGGCGGATACCACCCAGCGCAAGGCGGCTGAACAGCGTATCGAGCAACTGGCCTACTACGACCCATTGACCAGCCTGCCCAACCGCCGCTTGCAACGCGAGCGGCTGGAGCATGCCGTGCTCGCCAGCGAAAGCACACGCCAGCGTGGTGCGGTAATGTTTATCGACCTGGATGATTTCAAAACGCTCAATGATGCTCGCGGCCATGACATTGGCGATCAGTTTTTGCAGCAGGTGGCCGAGCGACTGGTGGGCTGCGTGCGGCAGGCTGACAGTGTGGCGCGTATCGGTGGCGACGAATTTGTCATCCTTCTGGAAAACCTGGGCGTCGAGCCGTTGGCGGCTGCGCAGCAAGCCGGCGCCATTGCCGACAAGGTGCTGGTCGCTTTGCGTCAGCCGTTCAGGGTCGGTGGCGTGGAGCACTTCAGCACCTTGAGTATTGGCATTGCCATGTTCAATGGCACCGGTGAGCCGCTGGATGACCTGCTCAAACAGGCCGACCTGGCCATGTACCAGGCCAAGGCGCTGGGGCGCAATACCTGCTGTTTCTTCGAACCCCAGATGCAGCAACGGGTGATGCAGCGCGCCAGCCTGGAAAGCGAATTGCGTCAAGGGCTGCTGAAAAGCGAGTTCATCCTCTACTACCAGGCGCAGATTGATCAGCGTGAAGGGTTGCAGGGCGCGGAAGTGCTGCTGCGTTGGCAGCATCCGCAGCGCGGCCTGCTCACGCCGGGTGAGATCATCCCGATAGCCGAAGGTAGCGGGCTGATTCTGCCGTTGGGCGAGTGGGTGTTGCAGACGGCCTGCGCGACCCTGGCGCAGTGGGGGCGGTCGGCCGAGTTGCGTCATCTGAGCCTGTCGGTCAACGTCAGTGCCAAGCAGTTGCAGCAGCCCGATTTTGTCGAGCAGGTGCTGCATATCGTGCAGCGCAGCGGCTGCAACCCCAGCAGCCTGAAGCTGGAAATCACTGAGAGCATGCTGCTCGATGGCCGTGAAGCGGTGATTGCCAAAATGGCTCGGCTCAAGGCGCATGGCCTGCGCTTTGCCTTGGATGACTTCGGCACCGGCTATTCTTCGCTGTCCTACCTCAAGACCCTGCCATTGGATCAGCTGAAGATCGACCGCTCCTTTGTCTGCGACCTGCTCAGCGATAATCAGGATGCCGATATTGCCTGCACCATCGTGTCACTGGCGCATGCCCTGAAGCTGGACGTGATCGCCGAAGGAGTGGAGACCCAGGCCCAGTGCGACCGTCTGAGCAGCTTTGGCTGCACCTGCTTCCAGGGGTATTACTTCGGCCGGCCGGTGCCGCTGGAGCAGTTGTTTGCCGCAGCGGCGACCGAGCCGGGTTGAGGCCCGCGCAGTGCTCCAGCACGTGATCGATGGCGTCTGGCTGTTCATGTCCGCCCAACGCCATCAATGCTGGTCGCACTGGCTTCGTTAAGGCCTAGCCCCTCGCCCTTGCGGCCATTGCGACGCTGTTTCAGCGCTATCAACAGCAGCATGCTGCCGGCCACCAGGCACGACAACGGGCTTCGGCCACCGGATTTTAGGTTGGTCAGCCCGGGCAGTTGCGCCCTGAAAATCAGGATGGCCAGGGCGTCGTCAGCGTTGGCGCGTTAGATCGCTGCCGGGTGCATGCAGAAAGGCCTGGCGTTGAGCCAGGCCTTTTGGGCTGCTGCGAGGTCCTTCAGGTGCGGCGAGTTATGGCCACTGCATTTCACCCTTGAGCACCTTGGCGCTCAGTTCCAGGCTGCTGGCGTCGAGCAGCTGTGGGTACTTGGCTTTCATGGTTTCGATCAGCGCTTGGCTGTTCTTGGCGTTGGGCAGTGCCGCTTCCAAGTCATTGAGGTAGTTGCGAGTAAAGCGCAGGTCATCCAGGTTTAACGTTGGTTGGCCCATGTAGTGCCCCGGCACCAGGGTTTTCGGTTGCAGTGCTTGCAACTCATCCAGCGATTTCAGCCAGGATTTACGGGCCTCTACTGTTTGTGCATCGGCAATCCAGGGGTGGATGTTGGCGTAGGTCAGCACGCCGCCCACCACGGCCTTGATGCTCGGAATCCACAGGCTGGTGTGCTTGGGGTCATGGCCGATCAGCTCGATGCGCTGGCCTTCCAGGCTCAGGTGATCGCCTTGCAGGGCGTGCGGCACCACTGTACGGGCCGGTGCGGTGTCCTTGAGGATCGGGCCCCAGTAGGCCAGTTTGGGTGCGCGGCTTTTTTCGATATAAGCGATGGTTTCGGCGGTGGCCAGCACCTTGGCCTTGGGGAAGGCGCGGGTCAGGGTGTCCAGGCCGAAGTAGAAGTCCGGGTCGCCATGGCTGATAAAGATGGTGGTGAGGTTTTTGCCGCTGGCTCGAATGCGCTCAACCAGTTCCTGGGCTTCACGGTTGGAGAACTGCGCATCGACCAGCATGACATCGCGCTCGCCGCTGATCAGCGTTGAGGTGACGGGGAACACGGCTTTTTCGCCCGGGTTGTAAACATCCAGGGTCAGTGGTTGGGCCATGGCGGTGGTCGCCAGGGTCAGCAGGCTGGCGCTGGCCAGCAGGCCGCGCAGGTGAGTGATGATCGACATGGTGAACTCCTGTTGAGTGAATGAGCGTATGTTAGTTGCTTTAAAACGATCAAAAAGCCCCGTAATCTGCGCATATTTGTTGCGCTATTTGAGCTAATCATGGATCGCCTGACGGCTACGCGGGTCTTTGTCGAAGTGGTGGAGCGCGGTAGCCAGACCGCCGCCGCCGATGCACTGGAGATGTCACGGGCGATGGTTTCGCGCTACCTCGGTGAGCTGGAAACCTGGGTGGGCGCGCGCTTGCTGCACCGCACCACGCGCAAGCTGAGCCTGACCGGTGCCGGCGAGCAGTTGCTCGGCCAGTGCCGCGAGATGCTGGCCATGGCAGACGCCATGCAGAGCGTCAGCCGTACGGATGAGGCCGCCCCGCGTGGCACTTTGCGCATTGCCTGCAGCCAGTCGCTGGCCCAAGCCTGGCTGGTGCATGCGCTGGATGAGTTTATTCGCCTGTATCCGCAGGTCAGCGTCGATCTGCTGGTGGGCAGCCAGGCGGTCAATCTGGTGGAGGCGCGTATCGACCTGGCCCTGCGCATCACCAATCAGCTCGACCCTAACCTGATCGCCCGCCAGTTGGCGGTGTGCCGCTCGGTGGTGTGCGCCACTCCCGCCTACCTGGCCAGGCACGGCACACCGCAGCGGCCCGAGGAGCTGGCCCAACACAACTGCCTGAGTTATGCCTATTTTGGTCGCAGCATCTGGGAGTTCAGCCGCGCCGGTGAGCCGCATGCCGTGGCGGTGAGCGGCAACCTCAGCGCCAATGAATCCATGGTGCTGCTGGAAGCCGCGCTGGCCGATATCGGCATCAGCTTGCAGCCGCGTTATTCGGTCGGTGCGCATCTGCGTTCCGGAGCGCTGGTGCGGTTACTGCCTGACTACGAGCCGCAGCAGCTGGGCATCCACGCCCTGTACGGCACGCGCCGGCAAATGCCGCCGGCGCTGCGCGCGCTGCTGGATTTTCTGATTCAGCGGTTGGCGGATCGGCCGGACTGGGACCTGTAAGCCGGTCTATAGCGGTTTATTGAACTGGATCAGCGCGCCGCGCTGGCCCTTGGGGTCGCGGCGTTCGACCACGCCGCTGAGGGCATAACCGAGCTTGGGGTAGAGCAGCAGGCCGGCGCTGTTGGCGTTGAAGCACGACACCTGCATGCGCTTGGCGTGGTAATGCTCACGCGCCAGCTGCTCCATCACCGCCACCAGATAATGCGCCACGCCATGGCCGCGGGCCCAGGGCGCCACCATCAGGTTGCCGAGGGCGCAGTGGTCGTTGTAGTGCCACTGGTAGAAGTTGGCAAAGCCGGCCACCCGGCCATCGAACAGGACCACCGTGCTGTCGCGGCGTTCGGCCATGGCGGCGGCCAACTGGCCGATGCTCAGTGGCCAGTCTGCCTTGGGAAAACAGAAGAACAGCTCATCGGCGTTCTGTGGAAAGCCGACAATCTGGGCCAGATCAGCCGCCGCAGCAGGGCGATGGCTGAGGTGTGGGGTGGTGCTCATGCAACATCCTTGTTGAGTGAGGAGTGCGCGCTCAGCGCGGTGGGTATTGGCTTAGCACTTCTGCAACCGTACTGCGAATCGCTGCCGCGCGCTCGTTGGGGCTGGGTTGGCGGCTGCGCAGCACCTGTTCGGCACTGCCGCGCCAGACCAACTTGCCGTCCTTGCCGTCGAGCAGGTCGATCTGCAGGATGCCGACCTGATAGTCCAACGTGCGGGTTTCCACATAACTCGGGCCGCCCCAGAACCCCCCGGACCATGGCTCGCCCCAGCCTCCGCCAAAGTGGGTGCTGACCTGCTGCTGGCGGTTGTCGACGATCATCCACACTTGCACCTTGAGATCGCCCGGCGTATTTGCCGTTGCTGCGCGCAGGCCACGTTGGTCGAGCTGTTCGCGGACCGCGCTGCGAATACGTTGGCCGGTGAGGTCGCTGTTGATGCGCGGGTCATCGGGTTTGAACTGTACGGCAGGTTCCTGCCAGCTCCAGCTGCGGTAAGCGGTAAAGTCCCGCTCGGGGTCGAAGTCGCGTTCCAGCTGCGGTGTCTGGCAGGCGCTAAGGATCAGCAGCAGGGGCAGTAACAGCAGTGATGCACGCATGGGGGCTCTCCTCGGGTTCAGCAATCAGTGTGGTGGGTACGCCGCCAGAGCCTGTTGTACCGCATTGCGCAATGCCGCGGCGCGTTCACTCTGGCTGCCGCTGTTAAGGGTTTCGGCGCTGGCGCTCCAGATCGGCTGACCATCCTGGCCATCGAACAACTCGATGCGCACCACCATGACCTCTTCGGTATAGCTGCGCACCAGCGGCGCACTGCCCCACATGCCGTAGTCGTTGCCATACCGACTATGACCGTACTGGCTGCCGTAGTGTTCGGTGACCTGGCGCAGGCGTTGCTCCAAACGCAGCTCGGCGCTGACCTTGAGGTCGCTGGTGTTGCCGGCGCGATGTGGGCGCAGGCCGCGTTGGTCGAGGGCATTGCTGAGGGCTTCCTGCACCTGCTCGGAGCTGGCCCAGGCCGTGCCGGCAGGCAGGCGTTGCCAGCTCCAGGTGAGGTAGCGGCCGAAGTCGCGTGGTTTTGCCGGATAGGCGCTGAGATCCAGTTGCTGGGCCGCCTGTGCAGGAGCAGGCGGCAGGGGCTTACTTTCGGCGGTATACGGGTTGTCGCTCTGGCAGGCTGCGAGACTCGTCAGTAGCAGTAATGCGCCCAGTCTTTTCATTGAGTGTTCAGCCTCCAGTGAGAGGGCAATCAGCGTGGCCGGCAGATCCAGTGCAGGTAGCGCCCCAGCCCGGCAAAGCTGGGGTGGCGGCGGTAGGCCAGTTCCATTTCCAGCAGGTCGATCAACTCAGCCTTGGCCTGAAAGGGTGGCGGCATGTAGTCGTGAAACACCCGCACGCCACTCTGGCTTTCGACCTGCCAATTCGCCTCAAGTTGCGCCGCCAGCTCGCGCGGATCAAGCGGCATCTGCGGGGTCAGACTTTGCTTCTCGCCAGCAAACTCGGCCTTGCGCAGCTTGCGGAAGTGGCCTTTAAGCAGGTTGCGGTAGATCAGCGCATCCTTGTTGTAGAACGCCAGCGACAGCCAGCCACCGGGCGCGCACAGCTGGTGCAGCACCGGCAGAATGCTGTGCGGTTCGGCCAGCCACTCCAGCACCGCATGGCAGATCACCAGGTCGTAAGGTTGCTCTCGCTGGCCGAGCAAGTCCTGCCAGGGCGCTTGAATAAAGGTGGCATGTTGTCCTGCTGCGGCAAAGCGCTCGCGTGCACCATTGAGCATCGGTTCGGCAGGTTCCGTCAGCGTCACCTGATGGCCGCGCTCGGCCAGCCACAGCGACATATGGCCAAGCCCCGCGCCAATATCCAGCACCCGCAGCGGCCTGTCGGGCAGGGCTTCGGCGAGATCGGCCTGGAGTACGGCCAGGCGAATCGCACCCTTGGCGCCGCCGTAGATCTTCTCGGCAAAACGCGTGGCCAGCTCGTCGAAGTGCCGATCAGTCATGGCGTGTCTCCGAGGAAACGCCGTTCGTTGTCGGCCAGTTTGGCGCGCACCACCTGTTCCATGTCCAGACCCAGTTCGCCACACAGCAGCACCAGATAGAGGATGACGTCGCCGATTTCTTGCCCGGCATGGGTGAGTTGCTCAGCGCTGAGTTGCCGCGATTGCGCTTCGTTCAGCCACTGGAAAATTTCCACCAGCTCGGCCATTTCCACGCTGGCGGCCATGCTCAGGTTCTTCGGGCTGTGAAAGGGACGCCAGTCATTGTGATCACGAATGGCGTGCATACGGGTGGTGATTTCAGCGAGGTTCATCAGGCGCTCCAGCAAACAGACGCCTAGCTTCGGGGGTTCGGCCGTGCGGTGCAAGCGGCTGCCGTACTGGAAACGGCAGCCTCCGGAGGATTCAGCCCAGTGTTCGCCAGTGGCCGGTCATGTGCACGCGCTCATCATCACCGAGCAGGCTGAACTGGCCATTGGCCGCAGGCTCGCTGCTCAGTAGGCGTACGTCGGCGGGCAGCAGCACCGGTTTTTGGAAACGCACGCTCACTTCATAGCCGGCGGCAGGCAGGCGCGTGCCCAGCTCGGCCAGGGCGCGGCCTTTGTTCCACAGCCCGTGGGCAATGGCGCGGGGGAAGCCGAACAGCTTGGCGGTGGCGGCAAACAGATGGATCGGGTTGTAGTCGCCAGCAACGCGCGCGTAGCGCCGGCCGATATCGGCTGGCACACGCCAATGCGCCAGGGTGGTCTGCTCAAGCGCTGTTTCGCCGTCTCGCTCGAGTGGCTTGCCGTCCAGACGCAGGGCGCGGCATAGGATGCGGCTATCACCTTCCCAGAGCAGGCCGAGCTGGTCGTGCAGTTGGGTGATCAGGCTGAAGGTCACGCCCTTGTCATGCGGCTGTAGGTTTTGCACCTGCACGCTGACCGTGAACGGCCCGAGGCCTCCAAGCGGGCGTAGCACGCGGATATGGTTTTCCAGATGCACCAGCCCCAGCAGCGGGAACGGAAAGCGCCGGTCTGTGAGCAGCTGCATTTGCAGGGCGAAGGCCAGGATATGCGGATAGGGGGCGGGGAGAAGGTGGTCGTCAGCAAACCCACAGATCTGCCGATAGCGAGCCAGGTGTTGGGTATTCACGGTTACCTGACAGCGCACGCCCAACTCAGGCAAGCGGCGCCCGGTGACGCGGCGACGCAGAGCCGCGCGTAGAAAAAGGCCGGGTAATGCGGGTGGGGTGGGCAGATCGAGCCAGTCGATGGCCATGGGGGCACTCCTCAGAACGGTGGCAGCAGCTTAGTCGGCGCGTCTGTATCTGCATTGGCCGCCCTGCCTGGTTGTGCGGCGGGGCAGTCAATTGCACGTATTCACGCCTTGAGCGCAGGACCTAAAGCTGCCTAAGATGGCTGCGCCTCGCGAACAATAAGAATTTCTGAAAAATGCGTGACCTGACTGACGACGTGGCGCTGATGCGGCCCGTATTAGATGCCTTGCGTGCCAGTGGTACCGATCCTGATCGCGTGCTGGCGCGTGTCGGCCTGCCGCCTGGTGGTTTGCCCGCCGGCCGGTTTCCGCATGCCGCCCAGACGCTGTTCTGGAAGGCGGCGATCGACGAATGCGGTGAAGAGCATGTCGGCCTTTACCTGGCCCAGCACCTTCCAGCCTTTCATGGCCTGCTGCTGGAATACCTGTTCCTTTCCAGTGAGACCTTCGGCGAAGGCCTGCGCCATGCCCTGCGCTATGTACGCCTGCTCTCCGACACCCTGAACGCCAAGCTGGACGTCCAGGGCGAGCGCGCGGTGCTGGTGCTCGGGCTGGTTCCCGGCACCCCACGCCATTTCCCGGAAATGCTCGCCGGCGCGGTGATCCGCTTGTTCGATGCGCTGACAGAAGGTGACTTTACCCCCTATGAAGTGCAGTTCATGCATGCCGAAGGTGCCCCGGCTGAGCGTTATCAGCAGGTGTATGGCTGTCCAGCACAACTGGGTGGTGAGCGTTACGCGCTGGTGTTCAATGCCGCTGTGCTGGACAAAACCTCACGGCATGCCGCCCCGGAACTGCTGCGCATGCACGAGTCGTTGGCGCGGCGGCAGCTGGCCGAAGTCGAGCGACTGGACCTGGTGCGCAAGGTGCGTGAGCTGATTGGCGAGTTGCTGGTCGACAGCGGCGCGACCCTGGAGCAGGTCGCCGCGCGGCTGAACATGCCGGCGCGGCGGCTGCGCGAGCGACTGGCCATGGCCGGGGTGCGCTTCAATGACCTGGTGACTGACTACCGCTGCCGTTTAGCCAAGGACCTGCTACTCAATACGGATGAGCGCATCGAGGTGATTGTCGAGCGCACTGGCTTCTCCGAGCCGAGCACCTTCTATCGCGCGTTCAAGCGCTGGGTCGGCGAAACCCCGGTGGAGTTTCGCAAACGCGGCAAAAATTGAGTGCTACTGGGCGAAATAGGTCGCCCAGAAGTAATACAGCGTCATCCCGCTGCCCACGCTGATCACCAGCAGGCGCAGGAACTTGGTCGGCAAACGCTGGCCCAGCGCACCGCCGGCATAGCCGCCTACGGTGGCACCCACCAGCAGAATCCCCAACTCATACCCGCTGACCCGCCCGGCGATGATAAAGGTTGCCGTGGCGACGCTGTAGATCACCGCCGAAATCAGGTTTTTCAGGGCATTGGCGCGGGCCAGTGGGTGGCCTTCGATGGAGAATGTCGCCAGTTGCAGGATGCCCATGCCGGCACCGAAGTAGCCACCATAGATCGACACGCCAATATGCGCGCTCAGTGACAGCGGGCTGTGCGGCGGTTGGGCGGCGTCGGCGCGACGTGCAGCCAGCCAGCGACTGAGCCTGGGGCTGGCGGCAAACAGCGCGGTGGCGGCCAGCAGCAGCCAGGGAATCAGTGTGGCAAAGAGCGCATCGCCGCCAAGCAGCAGCAACAGCCCGCCGGCTAAACCGCCAGCCAGTCCGGCCAGTAGCAACGGCAGCAGATAACGGCCAAGCGGGCGCAGTGTGTCGCGTGCCGCCCAGGCACCAGCCAGGCTGGCCGGCCATAGCGCCACGGCATTGGTGGCATTGGCCGTCACTGGCGGCAGGCCCGCCGCGAGCAGGGCCGGGAAGGAGAAAAAGGTCCCGCCACCGGCGAGGGCATTCATCCCGCCGGCAGCAAAACCGGCGGCAAGCAGAAGCAGAATATCTGGCACTGACATGAGGCTTCGTTCGTTTGGCTGACGAGGCAAGGTAAGGCCGCGCGTACGGCCCGGCCAAGTACACCAAGGTCCCGTTTCGCGACAGTGCGCTTATCTGTCGTAGGCGCTCAGCTGTTATCCGGGGCCATCGCCACCTGATTGCGGCCACTGTGCTTGGCCAGGTAGAGGCCCTCGTCGGCCTTAATGATCAGGCCCATTGGGTCGTTCCCCTCACTTGGCCTGAGGGTGGCGATACCAATGCTTACGCTGATGCATGAGCCCGGTTTCGGCCGCTCGTGGGGGATGCCGAGCGCCTCGATGGCGCGCCGGACCTTCTCGGCCTGCAGGCGTGCGCCACCGGAGGCGGTGCCTGGCATGATCACGGCGAACTCTTCGCCGCCATAGCGGGCCGCGAGGTCAGCGGCACGGGTGCAGCTGGTGCGTAAGGCCTCGCCCACCTGGCGCAGCACATCGTCGCCGGCCACATGCCCATACTGATCGTTGTAGGCCTTGAAGTAGTCGACGTCGATCATCAACAGAGACAGTTCGCTGTTGTCACGCTGGGCCCGGTGCCACTCGACTTCGATGTATTCATCCAGATAGCGGCGGTTGGCCAGGCCGGTGAGACCGTCGGATTTGATCAGCCGTTGCAGAACCAGGTTGGTGTCGAGCAATTGCTGCTGGCTTTCGCGCAAGGCACGGTAGGCCTCATCCCGCTGTTGCAGGGTAAGGTAGGAGCGCGAGTGGTAGCGGATACGCGCCAGCAGTTCAATCACATCCGGCAACTTCACCAGGTAGTCGTTGGCGCCAGCGGCGAACGCTGCGCTCTTGACCTTGGGGTCTTCCTTGGTCGACAGCACGATGATAGGTACATCACGCAGCCCCGGTGTGCTGCGGTACTGGCTGAGCAGGTCGAGGCCGTCGATGCCGGGCATGATCAGATCCTGCAGGATCACCGTGGGCTTGATCTGTTGGGCCACATGCAGGGCCTGGTGCGGGTCTGAGCAGAAGTGGAAGTCGATGTCGCTCTCTTCGCCCAGCGCTCGCCTTACTGCCTCGCCGATCATGGCTTGGTCATCGACCAGCAGCACCATCATCGAATAGTCGGGTATCCCTTGAGGAAACGGGGGATGCTCATGAGGCCGTTGCATGGCAGTACTCCATCATTTACTTCATCTGGTGCTGGCAAAGTGCTAGCGGTGGGTGCATCAACTCAAACGCTTGACTAGGCAAGGGGCAATCTTGTCCAGCGGCAGAATCTCCACGGCAGCTTCCAGGGCCGCCGCCGCCTTAGGCATACCATAGACCGCACAGCTGGCTTGGTCCTGGGCGATGGTGTGAAAACCGCGCTCACGCATCTGCTTGAGCCCGCATGCGCCGTCGCGGCCCATGCCGGTCAGCAGCACGCCGATGGCATCGCCGCACCAGTGGGTGGCCACGCTGTTGAAGAATACATCGATAGACGGACGGTAGACCTGATCGGCCGGTTCGCGGCGGTAGACCAGCCGCCCTTCGGGGGTCAAGTACAGGTGGTTGTTGGCGCCGGCCAGCAGCACTTCACCCGGTTGCAGCAGCTCGCCGTCCTGGGCCAGGCGCACAGGCAGGTGTGATTCGCTGGCCAGCCACTGCGCCATGCCTGCGGCAAACACCTCGTCGACGTGTTGCACCAGGACGATGCTGGCGGGAAACTTCGCCGGGATCTGCTGCAGCAATTCAACCAGCGAGGCCGGGCCGCCGGCCGAGGCACCGATGGCCACCAGGCGTTTGTCGCGCAGATCACTGGTCTTGGCTGGGGCCGAGGTGACGCTGCCTGAGGCCTTGTGCCCGATCATCCAGGCGATGTTGTGGATCTTGCGGCGGATCGCCGCGCCATCGAGCAGATGCTGCGGCCCGAGTGATGGCACGGCTACTACGTCCAGTGCGCCGGCGCCCATGGCATCGAACACCTGGGTCAGGTTGCGCTCGACATCGGCGGTGACGATCAGGATCGCGCAGGGGGTGTCGTGCATGATCCGTCGGGTGGCTTCGACACCGTTCATGCCGGGCATCAGCATGTCCATCAGCAGCAGGTCGGGGTGATCCTCGCGGCAGCGGCGCACGGCCTCTTCGCCATTCTCGGCGACCCAGATCAACTCGTACTGCGGCTCGGCAGCCAGCGCCCGGCGCAGGCTTTCGACGGCCAGCGGCATGTCGTTGGCGATTGCAATCCTCATTCGCGTGCCTCTCCAATCAGGGTCTGTACGGCATCCAGCAGTGCTTCGTCATGGAAGCTGGCCTTGGCCAGGTAATAGTCCGCCCCGGCTTCCAGGCCTTTGCGGCGGTCTTCTTCGCGGTCCTTGTAGGACACCACCATCACCGGTAGCGAGCGCAGGCGTGGGTCCTGGCGCAGCAGGTTGACCAGTTCGATGCCGTCCATGCGCGGCATGTCGATATCGGTGATCAGCAGGTCGAAGCTGCCTGCGCGCAGGGCGTTCCAACCGTCCATGCCATCGACGGCCACCTCGACCTGATAGCCGCGACTGAGTAGCAGTTTGCGTTCCAGCTCGCGCACGGTGAGCGAGTCATCCACCACCAGCACACGTTTGCTGCTGGCCTGACGGGTGCTGCCGCTGTGGTCAACACGCTCCAGATGGCCGCCGCCAAGCAGCTTGGCAACCGAGTTGAGCAGGTCATCGACATCCAGAATCAGCACTGGCGTACCGTCGTGCAGCAAGGCCCCGGCCGCCACGTCGCGGATCTTGCCCAGGCGTGGGTCCAGCGGCATCAGCACCAGGGTGTACTCACCAATAAACCGTTCGACCGCCAGGCCGTGGCAGCGCTCGCGGTCACGGATCATCACAATCGGGATGTCCGCCTCTTCGCTTTTTTGCTCGGCGCATTGCAGCAGCTGGGCGGCGGACAGCAGGCCGATGTGTTCGTTTTCGAGCCAGAAGTGCTGGCGCCCTTCGAGGTGAACAATCGCCTCACGCTGCAGGCGCAGCATGCGTTCAATCTGTGCCAGGGGAAAGGCATACGCCTCGCCGCCGATGCTCACCACCAACGCGCGGACCACTGACAGGGTCAGTGGCAGTTCGATATGGAACAGGCTGCCTTCGCCCTGGTGCTGTTGTAGGCGCACGTTGCCACGCATACGGCGGATTTCGTGCTGCACCACGTCCAGGCCGACACCCCGCCCGGAGATTTCAGTGACCTGCTGGCTCATGCTGAAACCGGGCAGGAAGAGGAAGGTCAGCAGCTCTTCCTCGCTCATCTGCGCCACCTGTTCGGCGGAGGTGAAGCGCCGCTCGATGATGGCCTGGCGGACCCGCTCCAGGTCAACCCCGCCGCCGTCATCGCTGACTTCCAGAATCAGCATGTTGGCGTGATGGCGCGCTTTGAGCAGCACCGTGCCTTCTTCGGGCTTGCCCTTGCGCACCCGCAGCGCCGGCGGTTCGATGCCGTGATCAACCGCGTTGCGCAGCAGATGGGTCAGTGGGGCCTCCAATCGTTCAAGAATGTCGCGATCGACCTGGGTGTGTTCGCCTTCAACCTCCAGGTGCACCTGCTTGCCCAGTGAACGTCCCAGGTCACGCAGCATGCGCGCCTGGCCGGTCAGCACGTCGGCAAACGGCCGCATGCGCGAGGCCAGGGCCAGGTCATACAGTTGCTGGGTGCGCTGGCCGCCATGCCAGGCGAAGTCATCGAACAGTTCCTGATGGCTCTGCAGTTGCTGCTGGCACTCCATCAGCAGGTGGCGGCCGTCGTTGAGCAGGGTTTCTATGGTGGGGCTGATTGGCAGGCCGAGCAGCTGTTCGCGTAGGCTTTCGTAGGTGCGCCGTGCGGCAGCCTGCTGGCGCTTGAGGCGGTGCAGGGAGTCGCTCAGTGGTTTCATGCGCTGGAACTCCACCAGCGATTTGCCCGACAGGTCGATCAGGTGGTCGAAGCGTTCGGCGGAAACGCGCAGCACCCGGCTGTACTCTTCGCTTGTCGGTTCAGTGGGCGGCTGCGTGGGCGCGGGTTGGGCGCTGGACGTCGGCTCGGTTGTCGGGGGCGCGGCAGTGGGCGGCTCACGCAGGGCCGGTACGGCTGCCCCGAGCAGTGCCTGCAGGCGTGAAGTGACGTGGTGGATCTGCGATTCAAGCTCGGTGTCGGGCAGTGCCTGGCCGATGCGCAACAGCAGGTCGGAGCCTTGCAGCAGGGCATCGATATGGTCTGGCAGCAGGCGCAGCAGACCTTCCTGGGCGGCCACCAGCAGGTCCTCCATGGCATGGGCCACTTTTACGCCACTGTCCAGGCCGACAATCCGTGAAGCCCCCTTGAGCGAGTGGGCGGCGCGCATGCAGGCTTCCAACTGCCCGGCATTCACCGGGTCACGCTCAAGAATCAGCAGGCCGGTATCCAGCACCTGTTTCTGCGCCTCCGCCTCCATGCGGAACAGCTCAAGCAGCGAGGCATCACGCATCTGATCCGGGGTCATGTCAGGCTCCTGATCATGGCGGCGAGCAGTTGTTCATCGTCGAGCAGGGTGATGCTCCTGCCGTCCCATTGCAGTACGCCAGCGCTGAAGCGGCTGATGGTGCGCTTGTCTTCCTGCACCGAGGCGCCGATCAATGCCAAGGGAATGCGCTGAATGCCGTTGACTTCATCAACCGGGCTGACCAGTGGTCCGGCGTTGGTTTCAAGGATCAGCATGCGCGGTGTGGCGCGTTTTTCCTGCGTACTTTCGCTGCGCTCCAGGCCCAGCACCTCACCCAGATTGAGGCATGCGACCAGCGTGCCGCGTACGTTGGTGACGCCCAGCAGGCTGCCGCTCTTTTGGTGCGGCAGAGTGTGAATGGGGGAGAGGGGCATCACTTCGGCCATGCGCCGGGTGGCCAGTGCCAGCCACTCTTCACCCAGGCGAAAGATCAACAGAGAACGCTGCTCACCCTGGTTTTCGCTGGCTTCAGCCTGGCCGTAGCCGCTGGCGTCCTGTTCCAGCACAGTGCCATAGCGGTCCAGCAGGGTGATCGCCGCAGCACTGTAGATCTCGCAGTTGCGGCAGTGGATGTGAGCGTCCAGGCGCGCGCAGCTCTTGTCACCGAATACGCCGATACGGTTCCAGCAGTCGTCAATTGGTGCCTGGTTCAGATCAGCATCCATCACGATGATTTACCTCCCTCCTGCGCACGCCGATACAGGCGCTGGGCCCCGCTCTGGTCGCCCTGGGTTTCCAGGTGGGCGGCCAGGTGGGTCAGTGCTTCGCGGTGCTGCGGGTCAAGATAGATGGCCTTGCGGTAATAACCACAGGCCTGTTCGCTGCGCTGCTCGACATCGCTGAGCAGGCCCAGCCAATAGAAGGCTTGGGCGCTCGGACCCGCTGTCTGCAGATGGCGTTCGCAGAGGCTGCGCGCTTGCTCGCAGTGGCCGGCGTTGGCCAGCTCGGCGACTTTATCCCAGGGTGTGCTGATGGGCGCTGGGGCTGGCATTGCAGGTGTTGGGGGGCGCGCTGGCACGCTGCTGCGCGGCGCTGTTGGCGGCCGTGGCGCAGGCTGGCGTGGCAGAACAGGCTGTGCCCGGCTGGGTGGCTTCAGGCTGATCGGTTTAGCGGTTTCGGCGGGCGCCAGGCGAAACGCAAAAGTTTGTTGCCGACCCAGGGCCTGCATTCCATTTTGTGTGGCCAGGCTGGCCTCGGCCGGGCCGATAAACATCACGCCTTGTGGTTGCAGCTGGCGCTTGAGCAGTTCCAGTACGCGCACCTGAGTGGTACGGTCGAAGTAGATCAGCAGGTTGCGGCAGAAGATGAAATCGTAGGCCGGTGTAGTGCTGAACAGGGCGCTGTCGAGCAGGTTGCCGCAGCGCAGTTGCACACGGCTTTTGACCCGTTCATGGAGTACAAAACTGTCGTTCTGGACGCGAAAGAAGCGCTCACGGAATGCCAGTGCGTCGCCGCGAAACGAATTGCGTCCGTAGATACCGCGGTTGGCCAGGGCCAGCACTTTGTCACTGACATCCAGGGCTTCAATCTGAAACTGCTCGGGCGCGAAGCCAGCATCGAGCAGGGTCATGGCGATCGAGTAGGGTTCTTCGCCGCTGGAGCAGGGCACGCTGATGATACGCAGCGGGCGCGCGGCGTTTAGCCGGGTGTGGCTCTCAACCGCCAGGGTGGCAAGGGCCTTGAATGACTCGGGGTAGCGGAAGAACCAGGTTTCCGGTACCACCACAGCCTCAACCAGCGCCTG
Source organism: Pseudomonas sp. SL4(2022) (assembly GCF_026625725.1). NCBI lineage: Bacteria > Pseudomonadati > Pseudomonadota > Gammaproteobacteria > Pseudomonadales > Pseudomonadaceae > Pseudomonas > Pseudomonas sp. SL4(2022). The sequence continues at coordinate 934,552 of NZ_CP113060.1, read as the reverse complement.
CTGTTCTTTGGACGAACCGTTGAGGGTAATCCAGTAGTCTTCCAGGGCGCTCTTGTGTTGAGCATTCATGCGCTGGCGCACGGCGCGCTCGATCATGCTGCGGCCAACCGATTCGGCGTCAAGGCCGATGCGTGATTTCAGCAGGCGTTCGATTTGCGCAATCATGCTGGCGCATCCCCAGCCTGTTGCGCTGCCTTGAACAGCACGGCGCGCAGGGCGTCATCCAGCAGGCCCTGAACGTCGATGCGCTGGATCAGTCCGCGCTCATCCGCCTGCGTTGGCCCGAGGTAATCCGGCTGTGCGGCCTCCAGACCGCTGCTGGTAAAGGCATCGGCAGGCAGGCGCAGGGTGTTGGTGGCTTGTTCGAGAATCAGCCCGAGTAAGCAGGCGTGCGCCCCGCGTTGTGCATCGAAGTACACCAGCACCAGGCGGGTGCTATTGCGTTCCAGTGCTGGCCGTTTGAGCACGCGCTGGTTGAGATCCAGTACGGGAATCATCCGTCCGCGGTGCTGGAAAACCCCAGCCACCCACTCCGGGGTTTCCGGCACCTGCTTGAGCTGGCGCAGTGGCAACACCTCGGCAACCTCGCGGGCGCTGATGGCATAGCGATCTTCGCCCAGCTGGAATAGCAGGTGCAGCTCCCCCTTGGCTGATCCAGCAGTGGCGGCTTTGTGCATGGCTCAGACCTTGAAGCTGCTGACGCCAACCCGCAGGTTGCTGGCCACCTGATTCAGCTCGTCGATTGCCACGCCGGCCTGGCGCAGGCTGTCTACGGTCTGACTGCTGGCTTCGCTCAACTGCACCAGGGCCTGGTTGATCTGCTCGGCACCGGTTGACTGCGCCTGCATGCCCTCGTTGACCATCTGAATACGCGGTGCGAGGGCCTGCACTTGCTGAATGATCTGTGCCAGCTGGTCACCCATCTGCGCCATTTCGCCGATGCCGCGGCGAACTTCTTCGGAGAACTTGTCCATGCCCATCACCCCGGCCGATACCGCGGACTGGATCTCGCGCACCATTTGCTCGATATCGTAGGTGGCCACTGCGGTCTGATCGGCCAGGCGTCGCACTTCGACCGCTACCACGGCAAAGCCTTTGCCGTATTCGCCGGCCTTTTCCGCTTCGATGGCGGCGTTGAGGGAGAGCAGATTGGTCTGGTCCGCCACTTTGACGATGGTGGTGACCACGTGATTGATGTTACCGGCCTTCTCGTTGAGGATCGACAGTTTGCCGTTGACCACATCGGCGGCCCCCATGACCTGGCGCATGATTTCTTCCATGCGGCTCAGCCCCAGCTGGCCGGTGCCAGCGAGCATCGAAGTCTGTTCGGCGTTGTCGGACACCTCACCCATGGTGCGCACCAGGTCGCGTGAGGTGGCGGTGATCTCGCGTGAAGTGGCACCGATTTCCGTCGTGGTGGCAGCCGTTTCGGTGGCCGTGGCCTGCTGCCGGCGCGAGGTGGCGGCGATTTCGGTGACTGCGGTGGTCATCTGCACGGCCGAGCGCTGGGCGTGGCCGACCAGGGTCTTGAGTTCACCGACCATACTGTTGAAGCCAATTTCGATGGCGTTGAATTCATCATTGCGCTGCATATTCAGGCGCACGGACAGGTCGCCGCTTTCGAGGGTCTTGAGGGTGCTGACAATGTGGTCGATCGGACGGGTGATGGCTTGCAGCAGCAGCCAGCCACAGACCCCGGCTGCCGCAATGGTTAGCACAATGGCCAGCAGGATCTCGAGCTCCAGCGAGCGTACGGCGTCGCGGATAGCACTCGCGCTATGGTCGGCGAGGGTTCTGTTCAACTCGACCAGCTCGTTCAGGGTCTGCAGGCCCTGATCCCATTTCGGTAGCAGCTGTTCGGTGCTGAAACTATGGCCTTGGGGCTGTGGGCCGTCACGCAGAATGCCGATTAACTGGCTGTGCAGTAGCAGGTACTGGCGATGCTGTTGTTCGAACTGATCAGCCAGTTGCGCTTCGTTCTTATTGATATTGGTCTGCCGGTAGCGGTTTAACAGGTCATCAAGCGCGGCCTCAATGGCGGCGAACCGGGCCTGGGTGCTGGCGAGTGCAGCCGCATTGGTGCCATCGTCAAGGCCCAGCATCAGGTGATGGGTCTCCAGCACATGGTCGGCCCAGGCACTCTGGATCTTGCTGACGTAATAGACCCCGGGTAGGGCGTTGTCTTGCATCTGTGCGGTTTCGCCCTTGATCGACACCATGCGCACATAGGCTGTTGTGGCGAATAGCAGCAAGATGGTGATGAGGGCGGTGAAACTGGCGATGATGCGGGTGCGTACGGTTAACTTCATCCCTCTATCCTTCAGCTGCTGATGGAGCCGATAGTCGTGCGTGGTGATGGGTGAGCGGCCGCTCGCAATGGAGTGGCTGCGGTGATCGCGCTATTGGGGCCATGCTACTGGTCAGCCAGCGGCCAGCCAACCAGTTATAGCGCGTAACTCGCCGAGGCTCCGCCGCGCAGGCGTTGACGGCCCACGGTGTTGCCCGTCAGGGGCGTGGAGGGGCGTGCTTTGCGTGGTGCAGCAGCCTGTGCAATTCCTCTGGCACGGGCATCGGCCGGAAGGCGCTGCCCCGTGCCCGTCCGGTGTTGCCAACGGGCACCCAGATGCGCGAGGCCAGCAAGGCCGCGATCATCCGCGGCAGCTGGCCGGCCACTTCGCGGTAATCGCGTTGTTGCCAGCCGAGCGTGAGCATCAGCCAATGGCTTTTGGCATGCAACAGGGGGCGGCGCTGGGTGAGGATGTGCGCGCGTTCCAACCAGGCAAAAGCGGCAGCGCTGTTGTGCGCGCGCCTGGCCTGCTCGGCGTGCAGAAAGGCCTCGGTAATCGCCTGTTGCAGGGGAGCGTGCATGTGCGTGTGTACCTATTTTTTCAGCAGGCGCAGGCCGTTGAACACCACCAGCAGGCTGACGCCCATGTCGGCGAATACGGCCATCCACAGGGTGGCATGGCCGCTCAGGGTGACGGCGAGAAACAGCGCCTTGACCCCCAAGGCCAGGATGATGTTTTGCTTGAGAATGGCAGCGGTCTGCTGCGACAGGCGGATAAAGGCCGGAATCTTGCGCAGGTCGTCATCCATTAGCGCTACATCGGCGGTTTCGATGGCCGTGTCGGTACCGGCCGCCGCCATGGCAAAACCGATCTGCGCCTTGGCCAGCGCCGGGGCATCGTTGATCCCGTCACCCACCATGCCGACCACGCCGCCGTGTGCCTGCAGGGCTTCGATGGCCTGCTGTTTGTCCTCCGGCAGCAGGTTGCCGCGGGCTTCGTCGATGCCTACCTGTGCGGCGATGGCGGTTGCCGTGTGTGGGTTGTCGCCAGTCAACATGCTGGTTTTCACGCCGAGGGCATGCAGCTGGGCGATGGCCTCGCGGCTGGATGCCTTGACGGTGTCGGCCACGGCAAACAGCGCCAGTGCGCGGCTGCTGTCGCACAGCACGACCACGCTCTTACCTTGCCGTTCGAGGTGTTCGAGGGTGGCTTCCAGCTCGGCTGAGCACAGGCCCCGTTCCTCCACCAGGCGGTGATTGCCCAGGTAAAGCGCGGTGCCGTCGATGCTGCCGTGAACACCGCGACCGGGCAGGGCGGCAAAACCTTCCACGGCCTGAGTGGGCAGGCCCTCGGCGAGAGCCTGTTGGGCGATGGCCTGGGACACCGGGTGATCCGAGCGGCTGGCCAGGCTCGCGGCGTGGCGGCGGTAGCGATCACTGTCCAGCGTGTGCAGCGCCAGGTAGTCGGTTTGCACCGGCTTGCCGTGGGTGAGGGTGCCGGTTTTGTCGAGGGCCAGGTAGTCCAGCTTGGCTGCGCTCTCCAAATAGACCCCACCCTTGACCAGGATACCTTTGCGCGCGGCGGCGGCCAGGCCACTGACGATGGTCACTGGGGTCGAGATCACCAGCGCGCAGGGACAGGCCACCACCAGCAGCACCAGGGCGCGGTAGATCCAGTCATACCAGGGCGCTGCCAGCAGCAGCGGCGGTAACAGCGCAACCACCAGGGCCAGGAGAACCACCAGCGGGGTGTAGACCCTGGCGAACTGGTCGACAAAGCGCTGGGTCGGGGCGCGGGAGCCCTGCGCTTGTTCAACCGCGTGAATGATCCGCGCCAGCGTGGTGTTGGCGGCAGCGGCCAGCACGCGGTATTCCAGCGCGCCGGCCTGGTTGATGGTGCCGGCAAACAGCGGATCGCCGACGGTCTTTTCCACTGGCAGGCTTTCGCCGGTAATCGGCGCCTGGTTGACGGTGGAGTGGCCGACGAGCACTTCACCATCCAGGCCAATGCGCTCGCCAGGGCGCACCCTGATGCGGGCGCCGAGCGCGACGCTGTTGAGTGCCACCTCGCGCCAGCTGCCGTCAGCCTGCTGCACGGTAGCGCGCTCGGGCGTCAGGTCCATCAGGCCGCGAATGGCATTGCGCGCACGGTCCAGAGACTTAGCCTCGATCAGTTCCGCCACGGCGAACAGGAACATGACCATGGCCGCCTCTGGCCACTGGCCGATTAGCACCGCGCCGGTAACGGCAATGCTCATCAGCGCGTTGATGTTCAGGTTGCGGTTTTTCAGGGCGATCCAACCCTTCTTGTAGGTGCCCAGGCCGCACAACAGAATGGCCAGCAAGGCCACGGCTGCGACCACCCATTGCGGGGCCAGCGCGGCAAAGTGCAGGACTTCGGCGCTCAGCGCCGCCACCCCGGACAGTCCCAGCGGCCACCAGGGTTTCTTGTGTGGTGGCTGGGCGGGTGGCCGTTCAGCGCTCAGCGGCTCGGCCTGCATACCCAGCGCGTGGATCGCGGCCACAATCGGCGTAGTGGAGGGCAGGCGGTGCCAGACCCCGAGCACGCGGTTGATCAGGTTGAACTCAAGGCGTTCGATCCCGGCGAGCGCGTACAGACGCTGCTCAATCAGCGCCTGCTCGGTTGGGCAGTCCATCTGCTCGATGCGAAACTGGCTGAACAGGGCACCGTCCAATACGCCTTCGCGTGGCGGTGCAGTGGCGATGGCGTCCGCTTTTGGCGGGTGATGGTGGCCGCAGCAATCATTCATCAGGCGATCCTCGTTAGACGATGGAGTAGAGTGAACACCCTGAAGCCACTACAGGGTCAAGCACCTGTGAGCGAGGTTGTCATGAAGATTGGAATGCTGGCCAAACTGGCCGATTGCCCGGTTGAAACGGTGCGCTACTACGAGCGCGAAGGGTTGTTGCCGGCCCCGGCTCGTACCGAGGGCAATTACCGCCTGTATAGCAGTGAGCACCTGGAGCGGCTGACCTTTATCCGCAACTGCCGCACGCTGGACATGACCCTGGATGAAATCCGCCGCCTGTTGGCGCTGATGGATCACCCCGAGCCGAACTGCGAAGGCGTCAACAGCCTGGTGGATGAGCATATCCGTCATGTTCAGGCACGGGTCACCAGTCTGCTGGCGCTGCAGCAGCAACTGATCGACCTGCGCCATCGCTGTGCATCTGAGCAGGGCGTAGAGGCCTGCGGCATTCTCCAGCAACTGAACAGCAGCGGCGGAGTCAGCGCGCTGCCAGATGACGGCCACTCGCATGTGGGCAAAAGCCATCGGCACTGAGGTGCTGGCATTTTGCGCTGATTCACAGTTTGTCGGGGCATCTCATATACTCCGGGGCACTCTTGGCCCCGCCCGCAAGCCGCATCGGCTTCCAGCAATAAGGGAGCGCTCTGCACGTGATGCGTCTGTTGCGACTGATCATTCTGCTGCTACTGCCGGCCTGGCCGGTGTATGCCGATACACTCAGCGACTTGCGTCAATGGGACCCGCAGCAGCAGGCGACTCAGCCATTGTCGGGACAATGGCGGCTGACTTGGCTGGAGCCGGAACAGGCCGAGCAGTTTGTAACCCTGCCCTTTACCTGGGACCAGGGCACGGATAAACCCTGGGGGGCGGTGGGCTTCGGGCGTATCGAACTGCGCAGCGAGGTTCTGCTGCCGGCGCATTCCAGACAGCTGGCGCTTTATTTTGACGACCTCAAGTCTGCCGCGCGTATCTGGGTGGATGGCGTGCTGGTGCTGCAGCTGGGCCGCCCCGGTGATGCACACGATGAGATTCCGCGCTTACAACCCGCCATCGTGCCACTGCCGCTGGGACAGGCGCGGGTGAAGTTGCGGGTGGAATTGTCCAATCACTTCCACCACGAGGGTGGCGTCGACATGGTCGTGCGTGCCGGCACGCTGCAGGCGTTGCAGCTGGACAACAGCCGGCAGCGAGCGTTGTACCTGCTGACCGTTGGTGCGGCATTCATGATGGCCTTGTTTATGGGGCTGATGGACCGCGGGGCAGCCCGCTCCCTGGGCGGCGCGCCTTTTGCGGCCATTCTGATTCTGGCGGGCATGCGCGCGGTCTCCAGCGGCGGGCTGCTGGACTATTACCTGGAGTGGCCCGCGTTGTGGGTTTACCGGCTGGAGTACCTGTCCGGTCATCTGTTTGCTCCCGCCTATGGTCTGTTGCTGCTGCGCTTGTTTCCCGCTGAGCTGTCGCGGCATGTCCTGCGCCTGATGCTGGTGGTCGGCGCGCTGGGGGCTGCGGCAACGCTGCTGTTGCCGGCATCCTTCTTTACCCTGCTGCGTGATCCCTGCGCCCTGTGGTTGCTGCTCAGCGAGCTGTATTTTCTCGCCGCGTTGCTGCTGGCGGCCCGGCGACGCCGGCCGGGGGCGCTCGGCGTATTGCTGGGCATGCTGGTGCTGGATTTCACCATCGTCAACGACCTGATGATGTATTCCCTGAGTGTGCCCACGCTTAATCTGATACCGCTCGGCGTGCTGTTTTTCCTGTTGTCACATGGTCTGGTGGTCGGCAGCCGGGTGACGGCAGCACTGCGGCGGAGCAATGAGTTGCGCGAGGACTTGCAGCGTCTCAATGCCTCGCTGGAAGCCCGCGTCGAGGAACGCACCGCGGCCTTGGCCGTTGCCCGCGATCAGGCGTTGCATGAAGCTCGGCAGTCGCTGGAACGGCAGGCCATGCTCAGCCATGAACTGCGTACGCCGCTGGTGGCCATTCAGGGGCATCTGCAGCTGCTGGGGCGCGATGCGCTGGGGCGCGAACAGGCTCAGCGCCTCGAGACGGTGCAGGTTGCTGCCCAGAGCCTGACGGATGTACTCGACGGACTGATGCTCTTGTCGCGTGCCGAAAAACTGGAACTGCCGCCAGCCCAGGTGTTTTCCCCCGTGCGGTTGGTCGAGGAGTGTGCGGCGATCTTCCGGCCGCAAGCCGAAGTGCGTGGTCTTAGTCTGCTGACCCGATGTGCAGCGGATCTGCCGGCGTTTGTGCTGGGCAATCCGCAACCGTTGCGGCAAGTGCTCTACAACCTGCTGGGTAATGCACTCAAGTTTACCCAGGCGGGATATGTGGAAATCAGCCTGACGTGCCGTGGCAGCGGGCTGGCGCTGCGAGTGACGGACACTGGCCCGGGGATTCGTGAGGAGCTGCAGCCGAGAATATTTGAAGCCTTTGTCCGTGACCCTCAAGCGGATCAGGCGGGTATAGGCCTGGGTCTGTACATCAGCGCGCGGCTGGCGGAGCTCATGGGTGCCACCCTGGCACTGCAAAGTACAACCGGTAAAGGCACCTGCATCGACTTGTGGTTGCCCTGGCAGGCGGCCGCCGAACCCGAACCGGGCGAGGATGGCCTGGCGCAGTTGCAGGGCCTGCGTGTGTTGCTGGTCGAGGATGTCGAGGTCAATCGTCTGGTCACTGCAGAGCTGCTGGAAGACTGGGGCTGTGAGGTCAGCACCGCCAGTTGTGGCGTGGCGGCGGTTGATGCCTGCGCCGCCAACACCTTTGATCTGGTTCTGATGGACATGCGCCTGCCCGACATCGATGGCTTGACGGCCAGCCGCCGCATTCGTCAGCAGGCGCATGGCCGCGGGCCGATGTTGGTGGCGCTGACGGCCAACGCCCGTGACTTGCATCCGGATCAGTGGCGAGCAGCCGGATTAACGGCGGTACTGGCTAAACCGTTGCGTCGCCACGAGTTCCTGGCGTTGGTTGAAACCTGGGAGCAACCGTCCGGGACACCGGCTGAAACAAGTGAGGATATTTCTGAAGCCCGGTTGGATGTACTGCGCGGCTGGTTGGGTGCCGCGCTGTTTGATCGACTGCTGCCGACGCTGGTGGACTCCTTGCAACAGGTACGTGACGCCCTGGCGGCGCTGGGGCCTGCGGATGTTCCGGCGGAACAGGTGGCCGTGATCTGTCATCGCCTGCGCGGCAGCGCCCTCAATTTCGGCCTCGACAGCCTGGCACGGGCGGCCGAACAGACCGAACGGCTGAGTCAGGTGCCGGCCTTGCTGGTCTTGCTGGACCGCCACCTGCAGCTGTTGCGCGAGCGTTTGCAGCAGGAGCACGGTCATGAGTGAGGCCGGGTGCATTTGCTGGCAACTGGCCGGTACTTTGCGGCAGAATCGCCGGCTTGAGCCCAGGGAGTAGGTCAATGGTCGACAAATTGGTCGTCGTTGAAGATGCGCCGGAAATCCGCGAGATGATGGTGCTTTACCTGCAGAATGCCGGCTATGAGGTCTATGCCACTGATTCCGGGCAGCAATGCCTGGCGCTGGTGGAGCGTTTGCGGCCCGCGCTGGTGTTGCTCGATATCGGTTTGCCGGATATCGATGGCCTGACCATCACCGCGCAACTGCGGCGCAGCCAGCCCAACCTGGGGGTGATCCTGGTCACCGTGCGTGACGAAGACTACGACCGGGTGGTCGGGTTGGAAGCAGGTGCCGACTGTTACCTCACCAAACCGCTGAACCTGGGAATCCTTCTGGCTCAGGTGCGCAGCCTGCTGCGTCGCTGTGGCGGCGGAGAACGCGAGGCTGATTTCAGCCTGAGTCTGGGACGTTTCCGGGTCGATCTGTTACGCCGGCATATTCTCGATCCGCAGGGGAATGATGTCAGCCTCACGCCTGGTGAGTTTGCCCTGCTGATCGGTCTGATCGAGCGGCGTGGCCGAGCGGTTAACCGTCATGATCTGCTGGCCTGTTTGCGTCGCGGTCAGGACGTGGGCGAGGAGATCGATGTGCGCACGGTGGATGCTCTGGTGGTGCGTTTGCGCCGCAAACTTGAGCTCAGCCCCAATCGTCCGCAATTGATCCTGACCGTCTACGGCAAGGGGTATCGGTTGGTGGGGGAGGCTGAAATAACCCACGAAAAGCTCAATTGAGCCGCATTGTGAACAGAGGTTCACAAGCGTGAATGGCCTTTCCTAGCACTCACATATAGCGAAACCAGAGAATTCACTACTCGTGATATCTCCATTCGTGACAGTGAGGTCCGCCATGTTGGTCAAACGCCCCGCCCCTCGTTCGACCTTTCGTGAACAGCCCAAGCAGGTGTTTCAGCCTACCCGACTGGCGGCAGCCATTCTGGTCGGCATGGGCGTGCCTGCGGTCTGGGCGGATACGAACACGATTGTTGCCTCCGGCGGCACGTACCTGGTGGGCGATACCCTGGTGCAGTTTCCGGGCACGGCGACCACTATTGCGGTCAAGGGCAATGTCACGGATATCACCACCGGCACAGTGCGCGGGCAGACCGGTTTTAACTCCTTCAGTCATTTCCAGGTCGGCAACGGCAATACCGTAAACCTCTATGTGCCGAGCGGGGCCAGCAATCTGGTCAACCTGGTGCATGACTCACGGGTGGTGATCAATGGCACGCTCAATGGCGTGCTGACCGATGGCAACCGGATTGGCGGCAACATCATCTTTGCCGACCCCCATGGCATGGTGGTGGGCAGCAGCGGTGTCATCAACGTCGGCAGTTTGACCATCACCACGCCCTCGGCGCAGCAGATGCAGCAGCTGTCTTCGGCGGTGGGTGTGGTTACGCCCGAAGGCGCAAGCCAATTGGTCGACGACTTGAAGAACGGCCAGTACAACGACGCGGGTGTGCTGACCGACCTGCCGGGTTCAGAGCGCGGCAAGTTTGAGATCAAGGGCAAGGTCAATGCCGTAGGCTCGGTGAATATCTTTGGTGCCGCGGCGGTGGTGGCCCAAGGGGCGCGTGTTGAAGGCGGTAAGGACATTGCTGATGCCGTGTTCAAAGGCACGGTCAACACCGCCGGTTTGTCCGTGGGACAGGCCGCGCAGCGAGCCGATGGTGCGGTGCGCATCGTCGGCCGTGACTCGGCGGTAATCTCCGGTGAACTGGCGGCTTTGATGGCCGATGGCAGTGGGGCCAGTATTTCGGTGTCGGGTGGGCAAAGCCTGGAGCTGACGGCATCCGCCCGCGTGCGCAGCCAGGGCGAGGCCGGCAAAAACAGCGGTAAAGTGACGCTTGAAGGCAGCACCATCAATGTGCGCAGCGGTGCCGTGGTCGATACGCGGGCCACCGGCAGTGGGCGCTCCGGGGATATTCAGGTCAGCGCCATCAGTGATGGTGCCTGCACCTTCTGCGAAGGCGGCGATGCCAAGACCGTCGACGAAATTACCCAGACGCTAAAAACCAAGCCGAACTCGCTGCTGGCACCTGACCGCGGCGTTGCCAGTGTCAATATCGAGAAAAATGCCGTACTGGATGCCAGCCACGCCGATGACTTCCGCGAGGGTGACATCAAGGTCAGCGCTACGGCCATCAGCAAGCAACTGGGCGGCTATTCGGCGGCCGATGCCAGTGTCAAGGTCGCCGGTACGCTCAAGGGCGGCAATATCGCCCTGAACAGCAATGCCGTGGCAGTTGTCGACCCAGGCTTGCTGAGTTCGCTGTTCGACAGCGCGGCGATCAAAGCCGACATTCTGAAGATGAAGAATGAAAACGGCTGGAGCGATGAACAAGCCTGGAAAAAGATCATCGGCGACATCATGGGGCCGATCACCGGGATTGGCTCGCTGAGCAATCCCGACCAGCTCAAGGCGTTGGGTGCAGACCCCGCCGACCTGAGTGAGCTGTCGGCGTTGATTCCCTTCCTGGCCGTGTCGATCGGTCATGCCGACTCCAAGATTGAGGTGCTTGACGGCGCGAACCTGCATGCCAGTCAGAGGTTGCTGGTCAAGGCCGACAGTACGCGCAAGGTGACAACGGAAAGCTTCTCCATTCCGCTGGTGCAATCGTTGATTCCCTTTAACGCCGGCATGGCCTTTGGCCGCATCAGCGGCACCACCAGCGTGGAGGTCAAGTCGGGCGCCACGCTCAAGGGCGAGCAGGGCATCGCACTGCAGGCGCACAGTCAGAACACCTTGACGGTTGAGTCGGAAGCCACCAATGGGCACGACGCCGAAGGCAAGCAGGCCACCACCACCGGCTTTGCTTTTGCCATGGCCAACACGGGCCTGACCACCTCGGCCAAGGTCAGCAGCGGTGCGCTACTGCACACGCGGGGCGATGTCAGCCTGCTGGCGCTGACCGAGCAAGCGATCCGCAACAAGGCGGTGTTCAAGTCGTTGGGTAACGGTGCTGCCGGTGGTGCCGTGCTGGCCTTAAGTGTGCTCAACAGCAATACCCAGGCGGCGTTCAATGCCAATCTGAGCGGCGCGCGTCATCTGGACGTCAGCGCCACCAACCTGATTTCCCGTCAGCAAAATGAGGCGACCTCGCAGGCCGGCAAAGGCCTGGCGGATTTCCTTAAGTTTCGTGCGATTGGCACAGTTGATCCGATCAAGAATTATGTGCTGAGCAAGTTCAAGGACGTGAATCCGACTCAGCCGACGGACAGCAAATTCCGGTTGGCCGCCTCGCTGGGATTGGTGGTCAGTGATCAGCAAGCCGAGGCCAGCATCGGCCAGAGCACGCAGCTCAATTTGAGCGGCAATCTTGGGCTCACTGCGCTGCAGGAGATTCGTGAGCTGCATAACCTGGTCAACAGCACCGTCAACGGCTCCAAGAATGGCTCGGACCAGAATGACTATTCGCTGAGCATGGCCGTGGCGATTGCCACCCTGAATCAGGGCACCCGCGCGCTGGTTGGCGATGGTGCGCAGATCAGTGCCCAGCGCATCGGCCTGGGCGCTCAATACATCCAACCCTTGAGTCTCGGCGGCTTTGACCGCTGGAGTTCGCTGAGTGATATCGGCAAGAACATGATGAGCCTGGGGGGCTGGCCGAGTGACCTGGCGGGTAAGTTTTCCACCCAGTACGTCAACTCCCAGGGCACCTCCGATGAACTGGCGATCACCGGCTCCATCTCAGTGCTGACCAATTTGATTGATACCCGCGCCTGGGTCGGGGATCGGGTTCGCCTGGAAGCCTTGGTCAATGATGAGCTTGCCTGGCAGAGCAGGCCGCTGGATGCGCTGGTCGGTTTGCGTGATGCTCAGGGTTTGCTGATTCCGCCCAGTGCCATGGTGGCCAGCCGCCGCTGGGAATGGGCACAGCCCATCACGGTGACGGCGGGCAACCAACTCGGCCAGCTGGCCATTGCCGGCAATATCGGCATGTTCCTGTTCGGCACTGCTGTGGGGGGCGAGTCGGCCCCGGGTGAAAATTCCAAGCCCTCGGCCCTTGGCGGGGCGCTGAATATCCAGACTGTTTCCAGCAAGGCCGTGGCCGGTATCGGCGCACAGGCGGTGGTCAAGGCTGGCGGGGTGCAGGTCCAGGCTCTGCAGGATGATTTGATCCTGGCCCTCAGCCCGTCTGCCGGCAAAGGGGTGAGTGCGGCGGCCAATGGTGCCGCCGTGGCCAATACCCTCACCTCGACGGTCAATGCCTCCATCCATAACACTGCGAGCATGGACGCCAAGCGCATTGGTGTGCAGGCCGAGCACCTCCTGGGGCTGTGGACCGCAGCGGGTGCCGTGGCGCTGGGCGGTACCGCCGGGGTGGGCGGTGGGCTGGCGCTGAATGTGTTGACCACCGACGTCAATGCGCTGGTGGGCAATAACCTGAACTGGCGACCTACGGCGTTGGGCCAAGGTCTGGAGGCCAGCGGTAAAGGTGCATGGAAAGCCAACGTGCTGGATGTTCAGGCGCTCAGTTCAGGGCAGAGCGGGGCTTTTGCCATCGCCGGGGCCATTGCCAAGGGTAAGGATGAGCAGAAAGAGCAGGACGATGGCACGAAAAAGGCCGGTGATATCGGCAAACCCACGGTAGAGCTGGCCGACAGCTTGGGTCAGGCGTTGCTGCAGTCGATTACCGTCGGCGTGATCAACGTCACCCCGGCGCTGAGTGCCTTGTCCAGTGCGGCCGGCAAGCTCAAGGATGCGGTGACCGAAGCGCCGGAGAAGATTTCGAGTGGCTGGGACAGCATGAAAAAGCTGTTCAGCAAGAAAGACGCCGGCGGTGGACCGGATGGCGGGGGTGGAGACTCCGGCGGGCAAGGCAAGGGCTTCGCGTTGGCGGCTGCCGGCTCGGCGAGCATTAATGTGTCGCGTCAGCGCAGCAAGGCGGATCTGGGCGATATCGTGCTCGATCCGCGTGACCCCGCCGACGGCGGCAGCAAGGTCAACGTGCTGGCCCTCAACCAGACGCACCAGTTCAGTGGTTCCGGTGCCGGCGCGCTGACCCTGGCGGGCAAGCAGAAGAGTGAGTCCAGTGCCGCCCTCTCGGGGGCGTTGGCCTACAACCACCTGATGAATGAAACCGATGCGCGGGTGGGCAATGTGCTGTTGCGTGGCAACGACCTGCTGCAGGTGCAGGCCCTCAGTGCCGGTGATCAGATCGCGCTCGGTCTTGGTCTGTCCGTGGCCACCGCCGGTACCGATAAAAATGTGGCGGTTTCGCTGTCCGGTTCGGCCGCGTACATGGGCAACCGCACCCGCGCGCTGGTGGAGAACAGCCAGGTGCAACAGCGCCAGGCGGCACCCGGCCAGATCGCCGTCAACGCCTACGACCGCGCACGGGTGATGCTCGGCGGCGGCGCGTTTGCCGGCAGCAAGGGCAACGGTGGCAGTGCCGGCGGTTCGCTGGTGGTGGGTGTGCTGGCCAATACCCTGGCGGCGGAATGGCTGGGGAGCACGGCGAGCAACTTCGCCCGCATGGATGTCACCGCGGCGAGCGCCTCACGGGTGCTGGCCGGCGCGCTGGCCGGTGCCGTCAGCACGGGCAGCGACAGTGGCGCGGGTGCCGGTTCGTTGCTGGCACTGGTCTTGGCCAACAAGATCCAGTCGCGTGTGGACGCGTATAAGCCGAACGCCACGTCCCCGGCGCTGTTGTCTTCACTGCAAGGCGGAGCGTTGAACCTGTCGGCACAAAGCCTCTCCGGCGCCTCGCCATTGGACGGCCTGTTCGCCACGGCCGCCGAGGGCACCTTGCTGGAGAGCGGTCTTGATCTGGGCGGTGGTAACACCGTGTCGGCGATCAAGGTCAGTGGTGAAGTGGACAAAGATTTGCTCAATGGCAAGAACGGTCCCGGTAACCTGTTCGAGGGTCAGATCGCCGGCGAAGCGGTGTTGGCGGTGGCCGGCAGCCTGGGGGCCTCCGGTGGCAAGGCCGGGGTGGGCGGTTCAATGGCGCTGGTGTATGCCGGCAGCGAATACACCGCTCAACTGGCCAACAGTAACGTCGACCTGAGCGGCGATTTGACGATTACTGCGCGGCACAGTGCTGACGTGCTGGCGGCTGCGGTTTCCGGTGCGGGCAGCACCGAGGTGGGCGTTTCCGGTTCGGCCACGGCGCTGATTGGACGCGGCAATGTGCTGGCGGGTGTGGACATGGGCGATCGCACGCTCAAAGCCAATAACCTGCGCATCAGCGCCGAGCGCAGCGGCGGGCACTATTCACTGGCGGGCAATATCACCGGCAGCAGCGGCTCCACGGCGGTGGGCGGTGCGGTGGGCATCAGCGATATGCAGCAGCGCGTTGAAGCCGTGCTGGAAAAAGGCCGCTATGAACTGGGCGGCGACCTGACCCTGGATGCAGCCCAGCAGAGCCGCATCATCAGTGCAGCCCTGTCAGCGGCCGTGACCTCCGGCAATGTTGCCGTGGGCGGGGCCATGACCTTCAACCGGATTGCCGGCACCACCCTGGCGCACCTGCGCAATGCCAAGGTGCTGGCGGATGACCTGAGCATTCGCACCACACAGACCGGTCTGGGCGCGAGCATCTGGTCGCTGGCCTTCAATCTGGCCGCCAGTGGCAGCAACACCGGTGTGGGCTCGGCGGTGGCGATCAACCTGGTCGAAGCGACGCGCAAGGCCGAGGTCAATGACAGCGAAGTGGACCTGCGCGGTTCGGCCAGCGTGTTGTCGGGGCTGGATGGCGAAATCTGGGGCGTTGGCGTCAATGCAGTCGGTGGCAGCACGGCCGGGGTGGGTGGCTCGGTGGTGGTCAATAACATCGACGGCAGCGACAGCGCCCGCGTCAGTGGCGGTTACCTGCGCACCAGCGGCAGTGGCAAGAGCCTCACGCTGGACGCGGCACAAGGGCAAGGCATGCTGATTGCCTCGCTGTCCGGGCAAGTGACCGGCTCGGGTAATACCGGTGTCGGTGGCGCGTTCTCGGTCAACCGCATTGGTGCTCAACGCAGTGCCTCGATTGCGCAGAGTGATATCCGTGGCTTTGCCAGCGGTGCGCTGTCTGCCAGCCTGGATCAGTCCATCTACGCCGCCGCCGTCTCCGGTGCCGGTGCCAGCACGGCGGCTATTTCCGGTTCGACCACCAGCAACGTGATTGAAGGCAGCGAAACGGCCAGCATCACGGGTAGCCGCATCGAACTGGGTCGTCTTGAGCTCAATGCCAGCCGTGGCAACCGGGAAATCTGGAGCCTGGCCGGTACCGTGGGCGGGGCCGGTAACGTCTCGGTGGGCGTGGCTAACGCCAATAACATCATTCTGGCTAAGCGCATTGCGGAAGTCAGCGGCAGTCAGTTGCTGCTCAATGGCGCGCTGAGTCTGCGCAGTGGTGGCGCATCGGGTATCCGCTCGCTGGCGGTGGGTGCCGGCGGTGCCGGCTCGGCGGCCGTTGGTGCGTCGCTGGCGATCAATGTGATCAAGGGCGAAGAGCGCGCCAGCCTGGACAGCAGTAGCGTCAGCGGTGCTCAGGGCGTCGAGGTCAAGGTCACCCATGGGGCGGCGGACATCTACACCGCCGCCGGTAATGTGCAGGTGGGCGGCAGCGGTTCCGGAACCGGCGCGGTCGCCATCAGCACCATCGAGCAGCAGCGGATTGCGCGGATTCTCGACAGCACCGTCGCGGCCGGCACCTCGGCAGTCGATGTGCTGGCCACCAGCGCCGGCACTATTCGCACCCTGGCGGTCAGCGGCAGCATTGGCGGCAGTGGCGGCGTGGCCCTGTCCAATGCCAGCAACAACATTGGTGCAGTGACCCGCGCGCAGATTGATGGCAGTGCGGGAACGGCCGGCGTGGTCACCGTCAAGGCGTTGGACACCTCAAGCATCGCAGCGTTGTCCGGCGGTGCGGCCGGTGGTGGCTCGGCGGCTGTCGGTGCGGCGACCTCGGTCAATCGCGTGGCCAGCCAACTGGAAGCCCGCGTGCAAGGGCGCAAGGCGGCACAGAGCTGGCTGCTCAGCGACCTCATTGTCGCCGCACACTCGAACTCGACCATCCGTTCGGCGTCGATCAGTGGCGCGGCTTCGGGTACGGCCTCGGTGGGCGGTTCGGCCGCCACTAACGTGATCCAGAGTTCTGCTCGGGCGTTTATTGAGCAAGGGGCCTGGATCGTCGCGCAGAACAACGTCACGGTGTCGGCGCGGACGCTGGACCAGATCAGCGGTGCTGCGGGTGCCTTTATGGCCAGCGGCACGGCGTCGGTCGGTGGTTCGGCCACGGTCAACGTGATTGAAAACAAGACCACTGCAGGGATCACGGACGCTCAGACGCAGGTCAGCGCACTGGCGTTGGGTGACGCGGCGAACATTGATAACGGCGTGTTGCTCAATGGCCCGAACGCCAAAGACCGCCTGTGGAGTGATGCGGAGCAGTTCAACCCGATTCTCAACCTGGGTTTGGGTACGCGGCAGTTCCGTGGGCTGGCGGTTCAGGCCAGTTCGGTGCAGCAGATTGGTCAACTGGCCGCGGCCGGTTCGATTTCGTTTGTTCCCCTCTACAGCGCGTCGGTCTCGGGCCTGGGCAATAGCAACGTCATCGGTGGCCTCACGCATGCCAGCATCGAGTCGGCGCAGATCAATCAGGCGCCCGGTGCGGCCGCAGCGCAACAGGTGTTGGTCGGTGCTGCCAGCCATGCGCTGAGCGCCAGCTATCTGGCCAGTGCGTCGTTCAGCCTCGGGGTGGCGGCGGTGGCGGCAGCCTTGGACACCACGGTGATTCAGCGTGACACCCGCGCCTTTATCAGCGGTGCCTTGCTGGCCAGCCGAGCCGCTACTGAGGTGCGGGCGGCGTCTACTCAGTTCGCCAGCAGCCTGTTGGCCAGTGCCGGCGGTGGCATTGTCGGGACCGCTGGCAACGCCACCCTGGTGATTGCCAAAGGCACCACCGAAGCACGGGTGGATAAAGGCAGTCAGTTGCAGGTCGGCAGCCTGTTGGTCAGTGCGGATGCGCTGCAACAGTTCAGCGCCAATGCGCTGGCCCTGGCCGGCGGCTTGGTGGGGGTGGGGGCCAACTTTGGCTTGGTGCTGAATCAGGCGGTGACCCGCGCTTGGGTCGGCGAGGCAGTGGATGCGGCCAATTCACTGGCCGACAGCCGTGTACAGGCCGGCTCCGTTACGCTTCGCGCCCGTGGCAACACGGAACTGCACAGCAATCTGGTGGGCGCTGCGGCCGGTGGTGGCGCGGTAGCCGGTTCGGCGCTGGTGCAGGTTGTGGAAACCACCACTGAAGCCGGTGCCAGCCAAGCCCTGTTCGGAACGCCGGCCGCTCCGTTGAGCAGCCTCGACATCAATGCCCACGACAACCTGCGTGTGACCGGCAATGTCGGCTCCGGTGTGGTGGGCGCTGCAGCGCTGGGCGCGTCGGCCAATGTGGTGGTGGCCAACAGTGCAACCCGCGCGTTGCTTGACCGCAGCACCGTGCATGCGGGCAGTCTGAGTGTGAATGCCTTGCGCGAAGGCTATGCCGAACTGCTCACCACCTCGGGTGGTCTGGGCTTTGCCAGCCTTAGCGGCAGTCTGGGTTTGTTATTGCTGGGCAGCGGCGCTACTCAAGTCAGCGCCGGTGACAGCACGGTTGATCCACTGAGTTACCTGAACAAAGACGGGCAGGGCACGCTGGCCAAACTCGATAAGCTGAGCAGCACCGGCCCGGTGACCGAGTTGAATCACGATGAGGTGGTCTGGGATGACGCCAGCCAGCGCTACACGCGTGTTACGGTCAGCGACAAGGCGGATGCCGAGCGTATCAACAGCAGCTCCAAGGTCACCGTCAGTGACCGCCTGCAGAGCAACAGCAGCCGTAAGCACGAAACCGTAGCCCGGGTCAGCGACAGCCAGATCAGCCTCAGTGGGGCGGCTTCGGTACAGGCTCAGGATCGTCTGGCCAGCCGTAACCAAGCCGGCAGTCTGAATGCGGGCGGTGGTGCCTATGGCGCGGCCATGGCATTCAGCCTGTCTAATGCGCGGGTCAGTGCCGAGATTTTGCGCGGCACGCTGAATGCCGCCAGCTTGCTAATCAGGGCCTCGGCCGTGGACAAGAACACCCCCGAACAGAGCGGTGATCACACCCAGGCCATGCTGGTTAATGCGGTCAGTGGGCAGGCGGCGGTTGTCGGTGCCGTGGGCGGTGCCGTCGCAGCGGCGGTGTTGAACAATGCCGTGAGCACCGTCCTCGGCGGGTCGGTGCAGCTGACAGGCAGCCTCAATGGGCAGGCCACTGACGGCCAGAACTTGCAGGTGAAAGCCTCGGGGTTGGCGGTCGGTGGGTTAGCCGGGGCCGGGCTGGTGTTGGGGGTTGCCGCCCATGACAGCCGGGTCAGTCTGGATGTGGCACCGGGTGCCGCATTGCAGGCGAGTGACATCCTGTTGTCCGCTTTATCTGCAGGGTCAGCCCAGCTCAATGGCTGGGGCAGCAGTGGTGGTGTGTTAGGCGGCGTTAATGCCCTGCTGTTGTTGGCCCGTGATGCCGCACAGGCCCGGTTGAACATCGGTGACGGTGCCCGCCTGCAGGCCACACAGGTGTTGGACCTGGATGCGCAGGTGCGCACGCGCTTGCAGGCCCGCAGCGAAGGCTATGCGTTGGGTGGGTTGCTCGCGGTGGGCGGCAGTGTGGTCGACACCTTGAACAGTGCTCAGGCCGAGTTGACGGTTGGCAGCAACGTGCTGCTGTCAGCCACCACCGGTCAGCTGCGCAGCCGCGTGCTGCGTGAGGGCGAGCAGGACAGTGCGACTGTGCATGCGCAGAGCCTGGCCGGTGGTGTGGGCATCTCTGCCAACGCCGCTGTGGCCACGGCGCGTTCGAACAGTAAGGCGTTGTTGCGCACCAGTGCCAGCAGCCGTTTTGCCGGCGCTGACGGGGGCAGTTGGACCTTCCTGGCGCAAACCGATGTGCGTCAGCGCGCCACCGCCGATGGCCGGCTGGTCGGCATGCTGGCGCTGGGTGCCACCGTGGCGCAGGCACTGTCGCAGTCGCAGACACTGGCCGAAGTGGCGGGTCTGTTTGAGAGCAACCTGAGCACGGTGAAGATCAATGCTCTCGGCAGTCAGGACAACCAGGCCGTTGCCAGCGCGGGTCAGGGTGGCCTGGTCAGCGGTGCGGCAGCCGTTGGCAAAACCGCTGACAGCAGTTCGACTCTGGCCAGCTTCTGGGCGCGAGGCGTGCTCGGTAATGCCATGCAGGTGGGCAGCCTGGCCCTCAGCGCGTTGCAGCAGTCGCGCTTCAACAGCTTTGTCGACAGCAGCAGTGCGGCACTCCTTGGCATGAGCGGTGCCCATGCACAGAACGACATCAATCTGACCACCAGTGCCCGGTTGTTGGACGGCGCGCGCATCAACAGCCGCGGCTACAGCCAGAGCGCTCGTGCCAACGTCAGCAAACCCCAGGCAAGCGCCTATAACGTGCAATCCGGCTCCGGTGGTGTGGTCGATGCAGCGGCTGCGCGCAGCCTCAGTGCGATCTCCCTGGACACCAGCAGTCTGGTCGGCAACGACGTGTTGCTGCGTGTCGACGGCGATTGGCGCAACCCGCAGAAACTGGAAATTCAGGCCTTCAACCGTATTGATGGCTATGACCGGGTCAAACTCGACAGTGGCGGCGCGATCAGCATTGCCCGTGCCGAATCCCGCATCGATGTGCTCAAGAGCAACGCCGAGGTGCGCGTGGGTGAGCGGGCCGACCTCTACAGCATCGGCGATCTGGTGCTGGCTGCCAGCGGTGCTTATGTCATCGACAGTCAGGCTAACGCCAAGACGTTCGGCGCAGCCGGTGCGGCCAGCGGCAGCAGTCTGGCGCGGGTCAAAGCCGACTATGTGGCGCGCGTAAACGCCAATGCGGCGCTGTTCGCCTATGGCGATTTGCGCTTGCAGGCCGGTTATGGACTCGATGGCGCGATGAACCGCGCCGAGCTGACGGCGCGCACTGACCTGTGGAACAACACCGCCTTCCCGGTGGTGACAGACCCGGATGCCGCCGCAGAGTACCTGCGCACCAGCAACCTGCACGTGAACGCCGGTAGTCGGCTGCGCAGCGTGGGTGACATTCATGCCTATGCCGGGCAAGGGCATGGTGTACTCACCGGCAAGGGCGTGGGCCGTGACCTTTATCGTCAGACCGCCGCCGACCTGCTGGGCGCCATCGTCGGGCAGGTGTCGCTGGACATCAACGGCGGCAGCACCCTGAACCGTGGCCAAGGCCTGGTGCGTATTGATGGTCAGTTGGATGCGGGCGTTTACAGTCAGCGCAAGTTGGTCATCAGTGGCCTGAAGTACCTGCTCAATGGTCAGGAGGTCAACCCGGCCAGCCTTAATGCCTCGACCCAAGGCACGCTTACCGTCGTTCCGGTGATGCAGCAAGCCAGTGATGGCATCACCTGGAGCCTTAAGCAAAGTGAATACTCACAGTTGCTGACGCAGCGCCTGCAGGAGCTCAATAACCGCTTAGCCAGCTACGGCATTTCGGCGGTTGAGCGGGCGGCTTTTGAAGCTGAGCGTACCCTGCTGAACAAAACCCTGAGCAAGCTGTATGAGCAGATGGGCGGTACGGTCGCCAATAACCCCGGTGCTGTTTCCGGCGAGGGCACCCTGCCGGAAGGCTTGAAAATCTGGCTGTTGGAAATTGATCCGATATTGGCCAAGCCCGGCAATATCTTGGTGCAAGGCGATGCCCTGATCGGCAACGGCAAGCTCAATGCACCGGGTGATGCGAAGATCGAAATCATCAACCACAGCGAGGCATTCCTTAGCCTCAAGGGGCTGGAAATCCCGGATCACCTGGGCGGTCAGTTGCTCTTCAACGGTGCCAAGATGTCCGGCAATGCCAGCATTCAGGCGGCCAACAAGCCGGGCAGTGGCAGCGCGACCTTCAGCAGCGTGACCGTGGCGGAAAACTCGGCCGCGCCGCGCATTGTGGTGCAGAACCTGCGCAACCCGGCTGACAACATCAAGGATGCTTCTGGTCTGAGCATGCCTGCGGCTGATATCTACGTCGCGGGCAGCCTGTTGAACAAACGCGGCGAGATCGAACTGACCGCCAAATACGGCAGCATCTACGCCAATGCCGATATCCGCGCGCAGAAACTGAGCCTCAGCGCCGGTCAGGACTTTGTCCTGAACAACCCCAAGGCCTTTGTGCATATTGGTGGTGATCCGGCATTCAACAACAACGGCAGCACGGTTCAAGGCAATGGTTCGGCCACGGTGGCCGGGCAGAACGTGGTGATCAATGCGCTGTACCTGAACATCAATGGCCTGATCCAGAGCGGTGTCGCGGATTGGCGGGCGACCATTGATGAGTCGCGCTTTGCCAATCTCGACGGTCGCCGTGCAGAGGCCGTTGGCAACCGCCTGCAACTGGTGCAGACCGATGCCCGTACCGGCACCCTGGGGTATGCCTGGGATTACGACAGCAACAGCATCGTGCTCGATCAGGTGCAGGTGGGCGGCGGTTACATGGAGCTGACCGGGCACATCCTCAGCACCGGCAATGGCCAACTCAAGGTGCTCGACGGTTTCAGTCAGGTGCACATCACCAACAACACCACGCGTCATCTGGAACTGGCCGGGCTGGACCTGGGCCGCGGCGTGGAAGGCACCCTGCGCATCAACGATCTGGGACGTGGCGAACAGGGGCAGCAGATTGGCGGCGATCGGCTTTGGTCGACGGTGTACACCCGCGTGGGCGATCAGGTGCAGCGTTATGAAGGCTGGAGCAACGGTCCGCTGACCCACAAAGGCAGCAGCAATGGCCGTGATACCAGCTACAGCACCACGGCCGGGCGCTCCTACGTCTGGCTGACCGGGCGCGACGACAGCATCACCACCACCCGGCAAGAGTACTGGGATGCCTTCTGGGGCTTTATCCCGACCGGTGATGGCACCCTGGCCTGGGAAAAAGTGGTCAAGGGCCAGAGCACAGCCATTCCCGGTGCCGAGTACATGGGCAACAGCCAAGGCCTGTACCGGATCGACAAAGAGCGCATCCGTAACCACCGCTTTGCCGAGGACGCGACGCTCAACGCGATCTATCAGAATGCGGCCTTGCAGCTGGCGGATCAGGACCCGGATAACGCGCTGTTGCAAATGTTCCGTGTCGGCCTTGGGGCCGGTGAAATTTCCCGGGTCAACGAGACTTACACGACCGCTGATCCGGTCAAAATCAATGAGTTCCTTGGTGGGTACTGCAAGACCCATTTCATTTGGTGCCAGGTTTACCGCACCACCCTGACCAAAGTGTTCAGCTCGGGCACAAAAGAAATCAACCGCTATGCGGTGCAGGCTGATCGCCCCATCAACATCAGCTTTATCGGCAGCGAGAGTGGGCTGATCGACCTGATGGCCAAGGGGGATGTGACGCTGCGTGGCTCGTTGTACAACCTCAGCGGCAGCACATCGCTGAAGGTCGACGGAGCGCTGCGGCAGAACAATGACAGCCTGGTGATTGCCGCGCGTGATCTCGACCTGCAGGCCGGGCAGTCAATCGGCAGCGCCGAACAGGCCTTGCGGGTCGAGGCCACCCGCAGCCTGGGCGCTTCCAGCCAGGCCGGCTCGATCGACCTCAAGGCCCTCAATGGCGGCGTCAACCTGACACGCCTGAGTGCCGGCGGTCATCACCTCTCGCTCAGTGCCCAAGGGGATATTCTCGGCCAGGCCGGGATGGTGGTGACGGGCAAGACCCTTAACCTGACCTCCAGCCACGGCAGCATTGGTGCCGCTGGCAATGCGCTGCGCATTGATTCGGGCAACAGCGCCCAGGGCTTGCTGCGGGCGAACGCCGTGAATGATATCCACCTGGAGGAAGTGGGTGGCAACCTCTGGCTGGATCAGGTCAAGGCCGGTGGCGATGTCTGGCTTAAGGTCAGTGCCGGTGACCTGTATGACGGCAACAGCGAACTGAGCTACGACAACCGCGCCCTGAGTGAGCTGCAGCGCCTTTGGGCCAGCATGGGCCTGACCGGCAGTGCCGCCGATGAAGCGCTGGCGCAACAGCGTGATGCCTTGGTCAAGGCTGGGCAGCAGCGGTATGCGCAGTACTGGCGCATGCGCCAGGGCGGGGCGCTGAGCTTCGATGCCCAGCAGGCCGCCTTCAGCGAAGGGCAGCGCAACCAGCTCACCAGCCTGGGCTGGAGCGTGCAGCAGATCGCCACCGAGGAGGCGCGGCGAATCGCGGACTACCAGGCCCTGCATACGCTGTATGGCGCGGGCAGTTTTGATGCGAACTTCACTTACCAACTGCAGGGCAGCGAGCTGGCCAGTCTGGAGCAGACGGCCAAATGGACGGATGAGCAACTGCGCTACTCGATTTCCGCCAACCTGTTGCGCCGCGACGATGGCGGTTCGGTGGTCAAGGAGGCCAACAACATCGAGGGTCGTAACGTCACCCTGGAGGCCTCGCGCATTGGCCGCTTGAAAGCCGATGCGATTGTCATCGACCTGAGCCAGGCCGCTACGTTGAGCAACGAACAGCGCGCGGCGCTGGCGTCTGCTGAGCGGGATGACATCGTTTTTGATGCCAATAACCCGCTGCTGATCCGCGTGATTCAGCGCGATGACGTCAACGTCAAGGCCGGCGGAACCCTGACCGCCACGGCGCAAACGGACCTGTTCCTCGGTGGCGAGCAGGATTTCAACGTGCAGGCGCTCAACGGGCGCAGCATCAGCCTGAAAACCGATGGCAGCATCGTCAGCAGCAATGGCGACAAGGTGGTCATTCGTGGCCATGACGTCACCCTGGAGGCGGCCGGCGGCAGTATCGGCAACGCTCAGGCGCTGAATATGGCGGTCACTGGCGACCTTACCGCACGGGCACGGCTGCTCAACCTGGTGCAACACGGCGATCTGGCCGTGGAGCGTCTGACGGGCGTGGACAGTCTGTCGCTGCAGGTGCTGGGTAACCTGCGCGCCGCCAGTCAGCTGGGTGAAAACCTGCTGGGCGGGCAGATCAACCTCAAGGTCAGCGGCCTGACCGGGGCCAGCGGGCAGCGCTTGCAACTGGGCACAGGGCTGGTGTCTCAACAGATCAATCTGGACCTGGGTGCTGATGCCTGGCTCGGCGGCCTGCAAGGCGCGGCCAGTCAGCCGGTCGTGCTGCGTCTGGGCACGGTTGCCGTAAACGGTACGTTGAATCTGGGCCAAGTCAGCGAGGTGCAGCAGCGCGGTGCGTGGCAGCTTGGCGGCTTAGTGGCGGACGTCAGCGGCGACTGGCTGGCCAATGCCGGCAGCAGCCTGAATGCCGACAAGGGCATCCTGCTCAACAGCGGTGGCGACGTGCGCCTGGGCAACGTCAGCGTCGCCAACGGTGATCTGGATATTCAGGCCGCACGCCTCAGTGCAGGGGCACCGTCGACGCGCTGGCACGCCAGCGGTCTGCTGCGTCTGTCCAGCCTGGGTGATATTGGCAGCCCGCTGCAACCGCTTGAGCTGTCGGCCCGGCACCTGCAGGTCAACAGTGCCACCGGTGGGCTGTTCCTCAGCCTGGCGGCTGGTATTCAGGGCGGTACGCTGGACAGTGCGAGCCATCAGTGGTTGCGCAGCTTGGGTCATCTGCGCCTGGACCGGGTCAGCAGTGGTGGGGACATTCACCTGCAGGGCAGCGGTCTGCTCGAACTGACGACACTGCGTGCCGAGCGTGATCTGGAACTGAGCGGTGAAGCCCTGACCGTCGGCACCTTGGATAGTCGTAGCGGCAATCTGACGGTCAATCTGAGTGATGCCCTGCGTATCGACACGCTCAATGTAGCGGGCTTCGGCACGTTGCGCAGTGCTTCCGCGGTATTGGGCGAGGTGAGTGTTGCCGGCGCGCTGGGGCAGGTGCACAGCGGTGCAGTGCAAATCGACCGGCTGACCCGTGCCGGTAACTGGACCCTGCAGGCCGACTCGGCACGCATCGGCAACGCGACGGTCAACGGTCAGGTGCAGCACACGCTCAATGGCGCGCTGAACCTGGGCCAACTGGACGCTACCGGCGGCTGGAACTTGAAAGCAGGTCGCAGCGAGATCACCGAGGCCAACCTGGGTGGCGCGGTGAGCATGCAACTGCATGACGCGCTGCAGTTGGGTGCGTTGACCGCAGGACAAGGCTGGACTCTGCGCGGCACCTCGGCCACGGTCACCAATGCTGATATCCAAGGCTTCGTTGACCAGCAACTGAGTGGTGCACTGGCGCAAGACCGCCTGACGGCCGGCGCGAAATGGACCCTGCAGGCCGACTCGGCGCGCATCGGCAACGCGACGGTCAACGGTCAGGTGCAGCACACGCTCAATGGTGCGCTGAACCTGGGCCAACTGGATGCCACCGGCGCCTGGAGCCTGAAAGCAGGTCGCAGTGAGATCACCGCTGCCAACCTGGGTGGCGCGGTGAGCATGCAATTGCATGACGCGCTGCAGTTGGGCGTATTGACCGCCGGACAGGGCTGGACTCTGCGCGGCACCTCGGCGACCGTCACCACCGCTGATATCCAAGGCGTTGTTGACCAGCAACTGAGTGGAGCACTGGCGCAAGACAGCCTGACGGCCGGCGCGAACTGGACCTTGCAGGCCGACTCGGCACGCATCGGCAACGCCACGGTCAACGGTCAGGTGCAGCACACCCTCACCGGCACGCTGAACCTGGGCCAACTGGACGCCACCGGCGGCTGGAGCCTGAAAGCAGGTCGCAGTGAGATCACCGAGGCCAACCTCGGCGGTGCTGTGAGCATGCAGCTGCATGACGCGCTGCAACTGGGTCGTCTGACCACATCAGGCCGTTTGACCTTGCAGGGCACTGCCGCGCAGATTGGTCACCTGGTCGTGGGTGCAGAGGCTGACCTTGAGCTGACGGGTGATCTGGCGCTGCAGCGCTTGCAGGCGAAGACCTCGCAGCTGCGGGCAGGCAGCGCATCGCAACTGGCCGATCTGGCCATTGACGGTGACCTGTTGGTGCGCGTGGCTCAGGGCATGTGGCTGCAGCGTGCGACGGTGAGCGGTCATGCTGACCTGCAGCACACTGGCGCTCAAGGCACGCTGCGCGTTGGCTCGCTGGATGTTGGGCGAACGCTGAACATGCAGGGCGCGGGTCACTGGCTGGGTGACAGTGCGCTGGTGCAGGGTGATGTCAGTGCCAACATAGGCAGCGGGACCTTTGGCCGGTTGGAAAGTACCAGCGGTGCTCTGCGCCTGAATGCTGGCGGGCATTTGGCGGTCGATGAGCTGCACAGCCGTCTGCAACGGATTGACCTGTCGGCGGGCAGTGCCCAGCTCGGCCGGGTGAGCGCGGCGGGTGAACTCAAGGCGCATACCCAGGGCGATCTGAGTGTGCTTGAGGGACGCAGCGGCGGCGACATGAGCCTCACCACGGCCGCAGGCCATCTGGGCAACATCCGCTTTGGCACCGCGATGGACCCGAATGATACGGCCGGCTTGCTGCCGGCCCATCTGAAAACCACCGGTAACCTGTTGGTGCATGCCGACGGCGATGTGCTGGGTGGCAATGCCGAGGCTGATCTGGAGCTGCGCATGATGGGCCGCAACCTGCGCTTTGGCCGTGCGCAGAGCCTCAAGGAGGACATCTTCCTGCAGGCCAATGGCAACTTCCTGCAGGGCCACGGCAATATCACCGGGCAGGTGGTGGAGGCCAAGCGTGACGTTGGCATCATCGCCAACGGTGACCTGAGCATGCCCAAGGTGCTGTTCGGGGGCACCTACTCGCTCAAAGCCGGACGTGATTTGGTGGTGGGCCTGGGCGGCGACCTGAATATCACCGGTATTGCCGAAGCCGGCCGTGACCTGCGTTTTGAAATTGCCGGCAAGGTTGACCTGGAGGGCGTGAGGGCCGGGCGTAACCTGAGCATCGTTTCCGGTGCCGCGATCAACATTGAGCAGTTTATCGATGCCGGTGGCCACATCACGCTCAAGGCCAACCAAGGCGATATCCGCATCGGTCAGCGCATCCGTTCCAGCGGTCAGTATGAGGGGCAGGCGGTCGCAGGCAATATTCTGCTGAGCGCAGCCGGCAGCATCGAGGTGCCGCTGGTGGACAGTCGCAATGGGCGTATCGACATGACCGGCGCGCGCCTGCAGCTGGGCGATCTGGCTGCCAGTCAGCGTATCGATCTGCTCTCGCGCGGGTTGATTCGGGTGGCCACCAGCCGCAGTGCAGGTGATCAGCGTTGGACCGCCGATGAAGGCATCTTCTTCGAACGTTTGCTGGCCAGTGGTCAGGCGTTGCTTGATGGCCTGCTTGATGTGCGGGGTACACAGCTGCGCGCCGAACAGGGTGTGCAGGTGCGTGCGGGCATTCGCCACGGTGGCTCAGACGCTGCCAGTATTCATCTGCAGCAGGCCGAGGCGCCGACTCTGAGCCTGTGGGCGGGGAATCTGGTGCGGGTCGCCGATGCGGCCATTGGTCAACGTCTGGACTTGCATGGCCGTGACATGCAGCTCTACGGACGACACACCGGTAGCGGTCAACTGGACCTCTGGGTGCAAGGCCGTGCCGATCAGCAGATTGCCGACACGCTGTTTTTGCGTCTGGATGCTGCCAGCATCGCCGCTCCGCGTCTTTATGTGGCCGCCGCGCTGATCGACACCACGGCGGCGCAGGTGGATTTGCGTGATGCACGCGGAGTCAATCGGCTTGAATTGCGCACCCCGCAAGCACGGGTGCGCATGGACAATGCCAGCCCGGTTTACATGGCCGATGCCGATGTGCAGCTGTACGAGCTGGACAAAGCCTTCAGCCTCAAGCAGAGCAGCCTGCTGTCTGACACCAGCGCCTATGTACTGCACCGCAAGTTGACCCATCAGGTGGTGGTGCCGAACTTCAGCATCAACCGTGAGGCCGGCACCGGTGTCCCGTACCAGGGGATTTCTGCGGCGCGCTTTGCCGAGCAGCACCTGTCGAGCGGCCTGACGCTGGTACGTCTGGCGTCCCTGCTCAATAGTCTGGCTGCAACGGTGGTGTCGAATGGTGTCTGGGTGCCCGCCTGGAGTCAGGCGCCTGTGGAAACCCGTATCAATATCGATGTGGCCGGTGATCGGCTGGAAGGAGATGAGGTGGCTTCTTGGTCCCTGTGATAACGACCCCGCGTGCTACCTGGCTGATGTTGGTCATGCTGGCCAGCATCCACGCACAGGCGGCGCAGCCTATCGCCCCGCAGGTACCGGGGCTGGTTAACCCGAACCTGCAACGCGAGCAGGTGGAGCAGATTCAGCAACAGCAGCGTATTGAAGAGCGGGCCCGGCGTACGCAAGTGCCGGCGTTGCGCGGTGATGCGCCTGCTGATCAGGTTCTGCCGGATCAGGGGGAGCGGTTTGCGCTGACGGGTATCGCCTTCAATGCCTCGGTCTATCTGCCTCGCGAGCAGTTGGAGTCCTTGGCCCAGGGGTATGTCGGCCGTGAAATTGGCTTTGCTGAATTGAATCAGCTGCTGCGTGAGATCAATGCGCTCTACGAAGCGCGTGGCCAGCTGACGGCACGGGCATTGATCCCGGCGCAAAGCCTGGAAGACGGTCAGTTGCGCATTGTGCTGGTCGAGGCGAAGGTCGATCAGGTCACCTGGAAGGGAGAGACGCGTAAGGTCGGTGAGCGTTTCTATGCTCAACGCCTGAATGTGCAGCCGGGCAGCACCCTGGACAGTCCGGCGCTGATGAGTGCGATTCAGCGTTTCAATGCCACCACGCCTGGCCCTCAAGTGACGGCCAGCCTGGCCCCCGGCGCTCGCTTTGGCACTACATCGGTTGAGCTGGAGGCGTTCGAGCCTGAAACGCTGCAATGGAGCCTGTTTGCCAACAACTATGGCAATGAAAGCACTGGCCGTGAGCAGTATGGCGGCAGCCTCACCTGGTTTTCGCCCACCGCCGTGGCCGATGCCCTCAACCTGCTGCTGGTAACAACCGCAGGTTCGCAATATGCCAGTCTGCGCTACAGCCGGCCGCTGAACCGCTGGAATGGGGTTGCCTATGCCGAGGTGGGCGGGAACAGCATGACCGTGGAGGAGGGGCCGCTGGCGGCACTGAATATCGAAGGGGAGTCGCGCACCTACACCCTGGGGTTTGACCAGCCCTGGTGGCTGGATGACAACTGGCTGCTGCAAGCGGGTTTGGGCTATAACCAGCAGCGTTCGGAGAACACCGTCGACAGTTTCACCCTCAGTGAAGTGGATACCCGCGAGGCCTTTCTGCGTGGCCAGCTCGAATACCGGGCTGCGCCCTGGTACCTGCGGTATGAGCAGCGTGTGCGCCAAGCCAGTGTGGACAACGCGGTGAGTGGTGATACGGGCAGCTACGCACTGCTCAGCGGGCAAGGTTATCTGTCGCGGGCCCTGGGTGAGCAGTTTGAGCTGGTCGGGCGTTTTGGCTGGCAATTCGCCAACAATACCGAAGAGTTGCCGGCTTCACTGTTCTACCAGTTTGGCGGCATCAGCAGTGTGCGCGGGTATGACCCCGGTGTCATTTCATCGCCCCAGGGGGCAACGCTCAACCTGGAAGCCTGGTGGCGCCCAAGCCAGCGCTGGCAGCCTTTTGTGTTCTTCGACTATGGCCGTGCCATGGAGCTGGGCATCACCGACATCGACCTGCAGAGCGTCGGCGTCGGACTCAATTTCAATTGGGGCCGGCACCTGAGTCTGAGCCTGACGGCCGCCAACACCCTCAAGGATGTTGTGCCTGATCAGGACGGCGGCCAGGTGTTGGCCCAGATCATTCTGCGCTGACCTTTTATTCACGTTTGAACGGAGACTCAATATGACCACGCTGCTGCTCTACAAAGACATCAAACCCCTCAACCGCGAGGAGCACCAGGCCCTCAAGTTGCAGCCCTCGGAAAACTGCGCGTTTGCGGCGGACACTCATCTGGTGCCGGTGGCCGGACTGGAGTTCTTCCAGGCCGCACGTCATTACCCGCTGGTCTTCATCGGCGAAGGCGCGCAGGCCACGCCAATCGCCTTGCTTGGTCTGGCGCAGGGGCACAATGGCTACCTGGATGATGAATTGCGCTGGCAGGCCAATACCTACATCCCGGCCTTTATCCGCCGTTATCCCTTCGTGCTCGCGCAGGATGAGGCGAGCAACTTCACCGTGTGCTTCGATGCGGCGTTCAGTGGCTGGAATCAGCAGGATGGTCGTGATTTGTTCGACGCTGAAGGGCAGAACAGCGCGTACCTGGATGAAATGATTCAGTTCCTGCAGAACTTCACTGCCGAGATGGAGCGTACCCGTGCGTTTGTGGAAAAGCTCAATGCGCTTGAGTTGCTCGCTCCGCGTACGATCAAACTGACCCACAGCAGCGGCGAAAGCTTTGTGCTCAGCGACTTCCTGGCCATTGATGAAGAGAAGTTCCTGGCGCTCTCCGATGAACAGGTGCTGGAGCTGAACCGTGGCGGTTTCCTGGGCTGGATCTACGCGCACCTGATGTCGCTGGGCAATGCCAATCAGCTGTTCGACAGCTACCTCAAGGCCAAACCGCAGGCGCCGGTGGTGACCCATTGAGGGTGTGATGGGAATATTGCACGCCTGAAAAAGCCCCTGCGATCGTTGATCGTCAGGGGCTTTTTCAGGTTGCAAGCAAAGGCTAAGAAACCGGTTCGGTTCAGGGCTGCTTTGGCCAGGGCAGAATCGGAATGGCAGTCACCGCATTCTGCGGGCTGCCTTCGATCACCCGGTCACTGTAAACCAGGTAGACCAGGGTGTTGCGTTTCTGGTCGAAGAACCGCACCACCTGCATGGTCTTGAATACCAGCGAGGTGCGTTCACGGAATACTTCTTCGCCGTCCTTGAGCTTATCCAGAAAGCTGATCGGCCCTACTTGGCGACAGGCGATTGAAGCCTCGGCGCGGTCTTCGGCCAAGCCCAGCCCCCCTTTGACGCCGCCGGTCTTGGCCCGCGACAGGTAGCAAGTCACGCCTGCCACCTTCGGGTCATCGAACGCCTCGACGACAATCTTGTCGTTCGGCCCCATGATTTTGAACACCGTCGACACTTCACCAATCTGTTCAGCCGCGGCCAACCCAGGCAGCAGCATCAGCGCACTCAGCAATCCCTTCAGCACTCGCATCCGCTTTCCCTCAAACCAGGATCAAATTATCCCGATGCACCAACTCGGGTTCGTCAACATACCCCAGCAGCTTCTCGATGGCATCGGATGGCTGGCCAATGATCTTCTGCGCCTCAAGCGCACTGTAGTTGGCCAGACCGCGTGCAATCTCACGACCATCCGCGGCTACGCACACCACCATCTCGCCACGCCGGAAACTGCCCTGCACGGTTTTCACGCCAACCGGCAGCAGGCTCTTGGTACCGGTTGCCAGTGCCTGCACGGCTCCCTCGTCGAGCACCAGGGTGCCGCGGGTCTGCAGATGGCCGGCCAGCCACTGTTTGCGCGCGGCGAGCATGCCGCGTTCAGGTGCCAGCAGCGTGCCCAGGCGCTCGCCGGCCTTGAGTCGCGCCAGCACCTGCTCAATAGCGCCACCCACGATCACTGTGTGCGCACCAGAGCGTGCTGCCAGGCGTGCTGCGCGGAGTTTGGTCTGCATGCCGCCACGCCCCAGCGCACCGCCGACACCGCCGGCGACAGCATCCAGTGCCGGGTCATCGGCGCGCGCTTCAAAAATCAGCTCAGCATCGGGGTTGTGCCGTGGGTCGGCGTTATACATGCCGTCGCGGTCGGTAAGGATTACCAGCAGGTCAGCCTCGACCAGGTTGGCCACCAATGCAGCCAGCGTGTCGTTGTCGCCAAAGCGGATCTCATCGGTGACCACGGTGTCGTTTTCGTTGATCACCGGCACCACATCCAGATCGACCAGCGTGCGCAAGGTGCTGCGTGCATTCAGGTAGCGTTTGCGGTCTGAAAGGTCGTCGTGGGTCAATAGAATCTGCGCTGTGCGCCGGCCGTGTTCGGCAAAGCTCGATTCCCAAGCCTGAACCAGGACCATCTGGCCGATCGCCGCCGCAGCCTGTAGCTCATGCATGGCGCTCGGTCGTGCGCTCCAGCCCAGCTTGCTCATTCCCGCCGCCACTGCGCCGGAGGACACCAACACCAACTCGACGCCCTGCTCACGTAGCGCGACCATCTGCTTGACCCATACCGCCATGGCTGCACGGTCCAGACCACGGCCATCGGCCGTCAGCAACGCACTGCCAATCTTCACCACCCAGCGCTGTGCGCCGGTTACCTTGTCACGCATGATCTTCCAACCCCAGCAGCCAACTGTGATTACAAAAACGCCGCAATTAAGCGGCGTTTGAATAGTTGCTTAATCCCGGACGTAAATGATTTCCGGGCCGTCATCGGCATCTTCTTCATCCCAGAAGCTGTCATCTTCCTCGACGTCATCCACTGCACGCACACCCGATCGACGCAGCGCGCGCTTGTCATCCAGCGCCTGCAACTGAGCGCGCGCTTCGTCTTCGATGCGCGTGTCCAGTTCGGCCAGTTCAGCAGCGTATTCCGGGTTTTCCTGGATGCGCTCAGCACGCGCCTCAAGGAAGTCCATGATGTCATAACAGAGCTTTTCAGTGCCCTGGCGGGCGAGGGCGGAAATAACATAAACCGGCCCCATCCACTCGATGCGCGCAACGATTTCTGCAATCCGTGCTTCCTGCTCTTCATCGAGGATCTGGTCAGCCTTGTTCAGCACCAGCCAGCGCTCACGCTCGGCCAGTGCCGGGCTGAACTTGGTCAGCTCGGCGATAATGGTGGCTGCCGACTCGGCCGGATCGGTCAGGTCCAATGGCGCCATGTCGACCAGATGCAGCAGCAAACGCGTACGCGACAGATGCTTGAGGAAACGAATCCCCAGCCCTGCGCCATCGGATGCCCCTTCAATCAGCCCCGGAATGTCAGCGATGACAAAGTTCTTGTAGCGATCCACGCTGACCACACCCAGGTTCGGCACCAGAGTGGTGAATGGGTAGTCCGCCACTTTCGGCTTGGCCGCCGAGACCGAGCGGATAAAGGTGCTCTTGCCGGCATTTGGCAGACCCAGCAGGCCGACATCGGCCAGCACCTTCAACTCCAGCTTGAGATCACGTGCCTCGCCCGGTTTGCCTGGCGTGGTTTGCCGCGGCGCTCGGTTGGTACTGGACTTGAAGCGGGTATTGCCCAGGCCGTGCCAACCACCCTGCGCCACCAGCAGGCGCTGGCCGGCGCGAGTCAGGTCGCCAATCACTTCCTGGGTACTGGCATCAATCACCGTAGTGCCAATCGGCACCGGCAGGATCAGGTCCTCACCCTTGGCGCCCGTGCAGTCGGTGCTGCCGCCCTTCTCGCCATTCTGCGCCTGGAAGCGACGGGTATAGCGGTAATCGACCAAGGTATTGAAGTTCTCGACAGCCTCGATGTACACCGAGCCACCGTCGCCACCATCCCCGCCGTTAGGGCCACCTTTCTCGATGAACTTTTCCCGCCGAAAAGCCATCATGCCGTTACC
This sequence comes from Pseudomonas sp. SL4(2022), assembly GCF_026625725.1. NCBI lineage: Bacteria > Pseudomonadati > Pseudomonadota > Gammaproteobacteria > Pseudomonadales > Pseudomonadaceae > Pseudomonas > Pseudomonas sp. SL4(2022). The sequence goes on along the minus strand of NZ_CP113060.1, from coordinate 900,678 downwards.
GCCGTCGCCAGCCTTTACATAAATCGATACTTCATCGACGAATTTCATTTCTACGCCTCCCGCTATCACGCGGGTCATCTAAACCGAGAAACACTAGGTTCTTGCAAAATTGACCTGCATTCAAATCGAACGCTAACACCCAGGACAGTTTGGCAAGAACCCCAAGAATACCGAAACAAAAAACGCCCGGAGCGTTTTCTGACGTCACGCGCAACGATCCGCCGGATAGCCACCATGGATGGCGAACCAATAAAAAAGCCCCGTCACAAGGACGGGGCTTTCCCAGCAGTCGCGCAATTAAGCCGCAACGACGCTCACGTAACGGCGATTGAACTCGCCCTTTACTTCAAACTTGATCACGCCTTCGATTTTCGCGAAGAGGGTGTGATCTTTACCCATGCCAACGCCGTAACCAGCGTGGAATTGGGTGCCGCGCTGACGCACGATGATGTTGCCTGCTTTGATAGCCTGGCCGCCATACATCTTCACGCCAAGTCGTTTGGCTTCTGAGTCGCGACCGTTGCGGGTACTACCGCCAGCTTTTTTGTGTGCCATGAGTTCAATACTCCTATAAAGGGATCAGACCGAAACGAATCAGGCCTGGATACCGGTGATTTTGATCTCGGTGTACCACTGACGGTGGCCCTGGCGCTTCATGTGGTGCTTACGACGGCGGAA